>JALZBM010000145.1 GCA_030947385.1 Vulcanimicrobiota bacterium | reverse complement strand
TGCGGCGCTCGGAACCGAGCCGCAGTTCGAGCGTTCGGCCGTACGATTTTCGTTTGGGCGTACCACGACCGCCGCGCAAATCGAGCGTCTGGCCGCTCTGGTGGCCGGCCTTGTACCGGCGTTTCGCGAACTTTCTTTGCGCCGGGTGGATTAAAATAAGCTTTCAAGGGAATGAACGGTTTACGTCCGGAAATCGCTGGCGGAGGTTTTTTATTTGAGCACGGGCTTTGAATGGTCTATCGTCATCGATGTGGGCGTCGGAATCGGCGTCTTTTTGGCGGGTTTGGGTATTTTCTTGGCGATGAACGCGCTGTCGAAAACGCTTGCGCGCGTGAACGTCACGCTCGATGAAGTGGATCGTCAGATTTCCGCCGTCGGCACGCCCGTGACGCAAATGCTTACGCACGTGGGCGGCATCGCGGACACGGCGGATTCCTCCGTCGCCCGGCTTGGCGGCGTCGTTAAATCGCTGGAGGACGTTGCCGGCAGCGTTGCTTCGACGGCCAAGCTCACGCAAGATGCCGTATCGCCGGCCCTTGTAAACGTCGGCGCAACCTTAAGCGGCGTAACCGCGGGGATCCGGCGGTTGGTTCGCGGCAGCGGACATTCGGGTTCAAACGATCTTACGTAAGGAGTCATAATTCAATGAGCAACGGGAACGAGCCGCAAGGCCAGGGTGGCGGCGGATTCGTCGCAGGATTTGTCGTGGGCGCGCTCGTCGGAGCAGCGCTTGCCGTGATGCTCGCGCCGCAGGCCGGCGAAGAAACGCGCGATCTTGTTTGGGGCAAGGCGCGCGAAGCGAGCAATATAGCCATGGACGCGACCGGAGATCTGCGCGAAAAAGTGACGTCGGTCGCAAGCGACCTGCAAGCCGGGGCAGCCGATCTCTACGAGCGGGGGCGCACGGTCGTGGACGGCGCGCGCTCAAACGTGGGCTCCGCAGTCGATGAAGGGCGTACCGCCGCCGATTCGACCCGCGATTCGCTTTCGGCTGAAGCCAATTCAAATTCATAACAGGCAATCAATTCAAGTTAGCCTTCTCTAGGAGACATCGTGGATATTAAAGTGAACGTTCGAGAAGCTCAAGGCGACGCATACGTCGTCGAACTCAACGGCGAAATCGACGTCTATACTTCACCCAAAGTCAAGGATGCCATTACCGAGCTGATCGACCAAGGCCATTACAACTTGGTGATAAATCTCGAACGCGTGCGCTACATCGACTCGACGGGGTTGGGCGTATTAATCGGCGGCCTCAAACGGGTGCGCGAGCATGGCGGCACGGTAAATCTCGTCTGCACCAATCCGCAAATTAAAAAAATCTTCGACATCACCGGCTTGGTCAAAATCTTCGGAATCTTTGATGACGAGGACGCGGCCATGAAAGCCCTGGTGTGAACGCGCCAATCGTGAACGAAGGGACGCTCGGCACGGTCGAATTACGCATTCCAAGCAAAGCCGAATGGGTGGCGGTCGCGCGTTTGGCCGTCGCCGCGGTAGCGAACCGGCTGCAGTTTTCAATTGAAGAAATCGAAGACGTCAAACTTGCGGTGGCGGAAGCCTGTACGAATTGCATTCAGCACGCGAGCGGTAGCGATCAAATCGAAATCACGTGCGAAACCGCAGCCCACGGTCTAACCGTACGCGTGCGCGACTACGGCATCGGCACGACGCCGCAAGAAATCCAGTCGCGCCGCATCTCCGAACCCCGCGTCGGCGGCCTGGGAGTCTTTCTTATTCGTTCCCTGATGGATACTGTTGAGTACGACGTTCATCCCGAACGCGGTACCAACTTGGTGATGACCAAAAAAGTATCGGTTTAGTGCAGCATACACATTCCGTGGATGACGAACGTTGGGATCGTCAGAAAACGCGTGATATTTTCGCGCAATTTGCCGTTGCCCGCAAGCGCAAAGAAACGGCCGGGCCGAACGGTCCGCCGGATGAAGAATACGACAACTACCGTAACGATCTCGTCGTCGCGCATTTAAATCTGGTGCGCTATCTGGCCGTGAAGTTTGCCAATCGCGGCGAAGCCCTCGACGACCTCATTCAAGTCGGCACGGTGGGCTTGCTCAAAGCCATCGACCGGTTCGATTTGGAACGCGGCGTTGAATTTACCACGTACGCAACGCCAACCATCGTAGGCGAAATCAAGCGCTACTTCCGCGACAAAGGCTGGGCCGTCAAAGTCCCGCGCCGCTTGCAAGAACTTAACTTGGCCGTCAACCGGACGGTGGAGAAACTGTCCGTCAAACTCGGGCGCAGCCCGACGGTCGGCGAACTCGCCTCCACGCTAAACGCCACCGATGAAGAGATTTTGGAAGCGCAAGAACTCGGCCAAGCGTATAATTTACTTTCGCTCGACACGGAACTCAGTGGCGAAGGCGACAAAAAATCGCAAACACTCGCGGACTATATCGGGACGAACGACGCGGGTTTGGCCCTCCTTGAAGACAAAGCGAACCTCGAGCGCGCCTTCGAGGTGCTTACTGGCCGCGAGCGCGTCATTCTCTACTTGCGGTTCTACGAGAGCGTTTCGCAAACGGAAATTGCCAAGCGCCTCAACGTCTCGCAAATGCACGTGTCGCGTCTGCAACAGAAGGCGCTCGAGAAACTCAAGACCGTCCTTCAAGAGTAACCGGCAGCCGGCAATGCAGCCAGGGCCGCACTGTCGTGAGCCGGTTTGGAATGACCCGGCATGCGCGCCACCTAATGTATGGACAACCCTATGAGAAGCCAAGAACTCCGGGCCGCATTCGTTCGGTTTTTTACCGAGCGCGGCCACAAGCACGTCGCCTCCGCGAGCCTGATCCCGGACGCCATGTCCACGACGCTCTTTACGATCGCCGGCATGGAGCCGTTCGTGCCGGTATTCTTGGGCGACGAGCCTCCCCCGGCGCCGCGTGTCGTTTCGGTTCAGCGGTGCTTGCGCGTCGCCGGTGCGAAGAGCGACATCGAGAACGTCGGACGCACGGGCCGCCACGGCACGTTTTTGGAGATGCTCGGCAATTTTAGCTTCGGCGACTACTACAAACGCGAAGCCATTGGGTTCGCATGGGAGTTGAGCACGCAGGTGCTCAAGCTCGATCCCGCGCGCATCGCCGTGACCGTGCACGTCGATGATGACGAAGCCGCCCAAATTTGGGAACGGGAAATCGGGTTGCCGCCCGAGCGCATAACGCGTTTCGATGCGGATAATTTTTGGACGATGGGCGCGACCGGCCCGTGCGGTCCCTGCACGGAGTTGTTTTACGATACCGGCGTGCAGTACGCCGCAAGCGAAAACGATACCGGGCCGAACCTCGGCGATCGCTTCGTCGAATTCTGGAACGTGGTCTTTCAGCAATACAATCGCAGTACGGATGGAAAACTGGACGAACTACCCCGCAAGTCCATCGATACGGGCGCGGGTTTCGAACGCATTCTGGCACTGGTGAACGGCAAGGCCTCGATGTACGAGACCGATCTCTTTACCGATTTGATCGATGCGCAGCCGCAGGGCGGCAGTTCCTCGCTTCCCGCGCACGAGCAACAAGCGCGCCGTAATATCATCGCCGACCACGCGCGTGCCGTCACGTTTCTGATTAGCGACGGCGTCTATCCATCCAATACGGACCGCGGCTACGTCTTGCGCTTTCTTATCCGGCGCGCGATTCGCAACGGCCGTCTGCTGGGCTATCCGGACGGGTTCTTGACGGCGCTGGTGCCGGCCGTCGTGGAGTCACTGGAGTCCGGGTATCCCGATCTGCGCAAGAATATCACGCGCATTCAAACTGCGGTCAAAACCGAAGAGCAAACGTTCGAACGTACGCTGGAACGCGGCATGAATTTGCTTGAGACGCTCATCGAGGGAGCACACGCGGACGGTACGCGGACCATCGGCGCACCGGATGCATTTGCGTTGCACGATACGTTCGGTTTTCCGATCGAACTGACGCGCGAAATCGGCGGCGAGCGCGGCGTTACGGTGGACAGCGCGGGCTTTGAAGCGGCGATGAGCGAGCAGCGCGGGCGCGCGCGCGCCGACGCCGCCTCCAAACGCGCGACGGTCACCCTCGCCGAATTGCCCGCGATCAAAACGGAATTTCTCGGCTA
Source organism: Vulcanimicrobiota bacterium (assembly GCA_030947385.1). Classification (GTDB taxonomy): domain Bacteria; phylum Vulcanimicrobiota; class Vulcanimicrobiia; order Vulcanimicrobiales; family Vulcanimicrobiaceae; genus JACRUB01. The sequence goes on along the minus strand of JALZBM010000145.1, from coordinate 1,994 downwards.
CGACGGCTTGCAAGCCGACGGCGAGATCGTTGCCATCTTGAAGGGCGGCGAACCGGTAGAGAGCATCCAGGAGGCCGACGAGGCGCAGATCCTGTTGGACAAGACCGCTTTCTACGCTGAAAAAGGCGGCCAGATCGGGGATCGCGGAACGATTACTTTCGGCGACGCAATTTTCGATGTGACGGATACGCAGTTTGTGGGCGAATCGGTCGCGCATCACGGAACGGTGCGCGCGGGCACGTTTACCGCCGGCGACATCGTGCACACGAGCGTGCACGGGCAGTGGCGAGAGGAAATTCGCCGCCATCATACTTCCGCGCATTTGCTGCAGCGCGCGCTCAAAGACGTTTTGGGTGAGGACGTCGCCCAAGCCGGATCGTGGGTCGGAATCGACCGGATGCGGTTTGATTTCCGTTCCCCTGCCGGCGCGCTCACGCCGGAGCAGCGCAAAGATGTGGCGGCGGCGGTCAACGAAATGATCCGCGCGGATTCGCACTTGGAAACCGAAGTGATGCCGCTTGCGCAAGCGCAAGAAAGCGGCGCCATTTCGATGTTCGGCGAAAAATACGGCGACCAGGTACGCGTGGTCAAAGCCGGGCCGTCGGTCGAATTTTGCGGCGGCACACACGCGCATAGCACGGGCGAACTCGGCATCTTCATAATCCTCGGCGAGTTTTCGATCGGCAGCGGTATCCGCCGCATCGAGTCGTGCGTTTCAAAAGCCGCGGAAGCGTACGTGGCACGTCAGCAGAATCTCCTAACCGAACTCGCGTCGTCACTCTCGAGCACGCCGGACGAGCTGGGCGAACGCACCTCGCGGCTACAGCGCGACGTGCGCGAATTACAAAACACGGTCGGAGAGTTAAAGGCGCGCTTAGCCGGAAGCGACGCGCAAACGTACGTCGACCGGGCGGAGAAAGTCGGCGAGAAGACCTTTGTGGGCGCCGTCGTGCATGAAGCAAACGGCGAGGTGCTGCGCCATTTGAGCAGCGCGATCCGCCAACGCCTGCACAGCGGCGTCATTGCGCTCGCCGGTGTCGAAAACGGCACCGTAAGTCTGCTGGTTTCCGCGAGCGACGATCTGGTCAAACGCGGCGTGCATGCCGGAAACCTCGTCAAGCTTGCCGCGCCGCTCGTTGATGGGAAGGGCGGCGGCCAGCCCGCCCAAGCGCAGGGCGGCGGAAAGAATGCGCAAGGCGCCCCCGATGCGCTCAAAGCCATTCGGGACGCGGTTCTCGCGTAATTGAGGGGCTCACGCGCGTGCGCGCTACTGCTGGCGTTCGGTCTTTGTGGAGCGTCGCCGTCACCGAGTTTAAAAGAACTCGACTCGCAACTCGTCGTGACGCGCGCTATGCTGGCCCTGGCCAAGGCGGGGCAGCCGAAGAACGTCGTCTTCTCTTACAGCGTGTCGCAGGCCGGACTGCACAATATCGAGCAGACGCATCGCATCTTTCGCAGCGGCAATCGCGAGCGTGACGAAACGCTCTCAATCGACGGCGATCCGTTAAAGACGACGCGCGTTTCGACCCGGGCAGACCGGTACGCGATCGCCAAAATTGCGCCGCGCACGAATTCATATGCGTTCCTCTTTCTCGGCACGCACCGGAACGGAAAGCATCTCGACTACGTGTACGCGACCGCACCGCTGGGGGCGCCGCCGTTCGTGGTAACGGAAGTAACAATCGACGGCCTCACCTATTTGCCGTCCCTGATTCGCTTTAAAACCGCCACGGTAGCGGCGAAGGCCACGGGATCGATTGCGTACGCGCGGTTTTCAAAGTATTGGATGCCGACGCTCGCGACGGTGAGTGCGACCGTGCGGGCAAAACAGACGCGCGAGCGCATCGCGTGGAGTACCTACGGCTTTCCGGCATCGCTTCCGCCCTCAACCTTTTACGTTCCGAAACCGCTGGCGCTACCGACCGTTCCGCCGCAGTAACGAGGTGAACATCCGGGAGAGACTTCGTGACGCCGCATCTTATGCGGCGTTCTTT
>JALZBM010000144.1 GCA_030947385.1 Vulcanimicrobiota bacterium | reverse complement strand
GCCGTATGCTGGCTGCCTATGCCTCGCGCTATCGCGCCCGTGTAAAACGTCGGATTGTCCGCCGAGAGTAAAAAGCGCCGCGTCGCCTGATAGTATTTGTCCGTCGCCTTTACGTAACCGATATAGGGCGCGGAAAGCAAGCTCGGAATATTCGCGTCGTCGGTAAAGACCGCATTTCCGAGTCCGTCCACCTCGTAGGCATAAATGTATCCATAATTCGGCGTGGGCAGCAGGCCGTAGGTTTGAATCCCTTTTCGAACTTCTTGCTGGAGCGATTTCGCCGCGTGCGCTTTTATAAGGTTGCGGTAGACGTCGCGTTCGATTTCGGAAAGATCCCCGAGCGCGACCACCGCCATCATATTCGAAGGAATCAAAAAATTGAAATAGCACGCGTCGTCCGAGGGACGGAAGCCGCTCCAAATCATTCCCGTGTAGCCGGTCGGCCGGCCCTTGGAATCGACCATCTCGCGGTGCGTGTAGCGGGAGTTGCGCGGATGATCTTGCTCGCGCTGCATCGTCGCGACGGCTTTGTCGAGAGCGCCCGCTTCATCGGCAGTGAAAATGCTGCTGTCGCCCGTGGCTTTCCAGTAACTCCACGCCAGAACGATCGGATAGGCAAGCGAGTCCAGTTCGAACTTCTGCTCCCATACACGGTATTCAAGGGTGAAGGCGTTGGCGTACGGATCGACCTGCAAATACTTTGCTTGGCGCGCGATAATACCGCGAAGCAGCGAGCGCACTTGCGGATCCGATTTGGCGAAAAAGAGATACGGTCGAGCCTGCGCGCTGGAATCCCGCAGCCACTCCGCGGGAATATCGCCGGTCTTTACATACGTCGTACCGTCGGGCGCGATCGTGGCCTGCCGTCCGGTATCGAGGAGCGCCGCGCGATACAGCGCCTCCAGATGGGAATTTGAATTGCGGTAGGATGTCGCCGCCGCAACGATCGACGCAAACTCGAGGGCGCTTGCTGCCGGGGCCTGCAAAACAAGCGCGAGGATGAATCCCAGAGCGGCTAAGCGGAGGGCCATTCTACCCCGGCCAGCTTCCATGCGCGTAGAGCGCGGGCAGTTCGCGATAGCGCCCTTTGTAATCGAGTCCGTAGCCGACCAAAAAATCATCAGGTATTTCAAATCCTCGGTACTTCACTTGAATATCGGCAATCCGGTGCTGCGGACGGTCGAGTAGCGTGCACACCTCGATGGACGCGGGTGCGCGTGCCTTTAAGGTTTTCATAACGTATTGCAGCGTCAATCCGGTATCGATCGCGTCCTCGACGAGCAAGACATGCCGCGCTTCGATCGATGCGGCCGTGTCTTTTTCAAAGCGCACGCTTTTGTCCGATGCAAATTTCGAAACGGCGATAAAATCAAATTCACTTGGGATCGGCACGGCGCGGCTGAGGTCGGCAAGAAAGACCGCACTCGAATTGAGGATTCCGATCAGGAGCGGGTTTTTTCCGCGGTAATCGTGCGCGATTTGCCCCCCGAGCTCGGTTACCCGCCGCTCGATCGTTAGCGCATCGTAAACGATTCCCCCGATCACGCGGCGGCAAATTTTCCCAGAACCCGCTCGACCTCGCCCTTCGCGAAGAGCTTTACCTTTATTTGCGGATGAGAAGCACGCAGCAAGCGCATTTTCCGGTTTTTGCGCGTGCGGAAACGGGCAGCGGCCGTCGTGACTTCAACGTAGAGGTCGAACTCTGGAAGGTAGAAGTCGGGCGTGAATGATTCGACGACGTTGCCGTCGCCGTCCCAGACGATGGGAAAGCTGTGAGGTTCGTACCGCCAGGCGACTTTGAAAAAGTCGAAGAGTTTGGCGAAATCTGCTTCGCTCCGGTGAGCGAACCGGGCCGCGCTCGTTGCCACGGAACAACATCTACGACGCGCTCGACACAAACTCCGCCCGGACCGGTAAGAGTAACTCGAAGCGCGCACCTCCAAGCGGCGAATCTGCTGCGGAGACTTCACCGCCGGCGCGTTCCGCGATCATCTTGACGATTGCAAGTCCGATGCCCGTGCCGGGACGGCGCGCGCGGGAACCGCGCACGCGCAATCCAAAGATTTTTTCACGTTCCGCCGCTTCGATGCCGGCACCGTCGTCATCGACGAGAACTCGCACGAACGAACCCTCCGTTGAAATGGTGATCTCAACGCATCCGCCGGGCCTTCCATATTTGATCGCATTGTCCAGAAGGTTGATGAGCGCTTGCAGGCACGCGTCCGCGTCGATTTTTACAAGGGCTCGGGAAGTCACGTTTCCCTTCACCGTTATTGCGCGCGCCGCTGCCAAAGGGCGAACGACGTTACAGGCCGCGTCGACCGTCTCCGAGAGATCGCATAGGGTTGTGCCAAGTGACGCGCAGGAGAGGTCGAGTAAAGAAAATTCAAACATGTTATCGACGAGCCGGCCCAAACGCAAGGCCTCTCCACGCGCGGTTTCCAAAAACCGCCGGGCGGTACGCCGGTCGAGTCCGCCGTCGATGAGCGTTTCGAGATAGCCCCGAATCGATGTCAACGGCGTACGCAGCTCGTGCCCCACGGTAGCAAAAAATTCGTAGCGTTCGCGTTCCCTCTGCCCACGTTCGAGCGCAACGCAAATGGCCGCCGCCAATTCGGCAGGCTTGGTCAGCGTTTCGACAACGGTCCAGCCGGACTCAATTGCGGCGTCCGTAGCAACGGACATTCCGGCGGCAATCCGCTCGAGCGCGGAACGGCAATCCAGCAGACCCGGCGTACGCTGCGCCTCGCCGGCGCGCGGCGTTTGCACGATTGCCGCAACGAAGACGTCCGAATCCGGATCGTGCGCGAGCAGATCGAGACTCCGCAAACATTGCCGCGCGCTCTGCGCAAATGCGCGCGCAGCCCTGCGCTCCAGCCGCTGCGCGGCACGTTTGCCCTGCCGCCAAGCGATGCGTTCGAGTTCCGGGAGACGCAGAACGAGAATGGGAACGGAACGCAAGGCAACCCGCCCCGCCAATGTAGCAGCCAGGCCCTGAAGGTCCATACCAATCGAGCAGTGCCCGCGCCGTGATACGCCGCGGACACTATGGCCGGACTGCGGCGGAGCGGACGTTCTGCGGCAGCATATAGAACAGCGCGAGCAAGCCGAACACGAACAGCCCTCCAAGCGGGAAAAAATAGCCGATCACGGTCGCAATTGGATAAAATGCCAACCCGACGAGGTTCCACAGCGTTAGCTTGCGAGGGACCGATGCATGCGCAGCAATCACCTGTCGCTGCAGAACGAGATACCCGACCGAAATAAGGCTGCCCACCAATCCGTAATAGACAATCGTGACCGGCGAGAGACCGAAACGCGCGATCACCTCGGTAGCGAACGGCAAAAAACAAATCAGCGAAAGCAAAAGTAGATTTGCGATGGCCATGCCGTGCGTGATTCGCTCGACGTAACGAAAAAGGGCGTGATGGTTGAGCCACATGATCCCGATCGTCGCAAACGTAGCAAAGTAGACGAAGTATTGTGTACCCAGGCTAAGCAGATCTTTGACTTGCGTGCCGGTTGCGCTCGCGAACCGGTGATCCGGCAGATGGATCTCCAAGATAAGCAGTGTTATCGCAATTGCGAAGACGCCGTCGCTCAAGGCTTCGAAGCGCGGCTTACTGAGGGTGAATTCCTCCCGCTCCACCGCTAATTTTTCTCGTCGACAAACTTTGCGTACCAGTGCGATCCGTCGCAGAAGGGTTTGTTTTTCGAATGTCCGCACCGGCACAGCGCATAGTGTTCGTTTGAGGCGCCCTCGCCAAGTACTTCATCGCGCAAATTTATCCGGCCTAGAACGTGATATGGCCCGTCTTTGGAAACGTAGATGTTCGGTGCCCGGTCGCGATCGCGGAATTCGATCGAATGTAACGTATAACTCAGCGCGCCGGACGGACATTGGGAAACGATGTCGATGATCTGTTGCTGCGAAGCACCCTCGGGATCGACAAACGGTTCCTTATTCGTGCGAAAGACGGACGGGAGCTTGTCCGTGCAATTGCCGGAGTGGCAGCAGGTGCCGCGATTGTCATGAATGGTCAAGCCGTCGGCGCGGACGTAATCCGTTCGATGGTCGCGAGTGCGCGCGGGATCCTTGTCGCCGCTAAACCCGATGCGCGCATGCGTCCCGTCGCAGTACGGTTTCATTTGCGATCCACCGCAACGGCAGAGCGCCATCTCCGTACGGGTCGCAAGCGTTTCCCCTTTGGAATTCGTCATCGTCGTCACATTCGTTGCAAGATACGGACCGTTGCGTTCGGGTGCGATCGCGATACCTTGCGAGCGTTCGAGGTCTTGCAAAACCGCGCGTTCCGTACCGGCGCCGCGCCGCGTGAGGGCAGAAATTTTCTCGCAGACATCTTGCAGCGCGGCGGCGGCCTCTTCGATCTCGCCTGGAACCTCGAAATGCGTCCGGATATACGTAGCTTTCGTGCCGAAGTAGGGGCCGGACCCGCGTCGTTCATCAGCACGCATCGGAGAACTGACGCCGCCGATATATTGGAGGCAGTTGCCTGGATTAACTGGGGTCTGAATTGATCCGAGCGAGGTCCTTGATGCTATCGACCTGCCATTAGCTGTTAGAACCTTCTGCTTGATGTCACATTTTGGTTTGACCGAATCGGGAACGGATCGTCGCCGTCAGGCCGCAGGTTTTCGAAGGGGCTTAAGCGTGGCGATCTCCGATGCTTCGGGCGAATGCACAGCGTCGTAGATATCGACGGCGGCTTGCAAATTGATCCACGTCTGCATACTCACGCCCAATACTCGCTCAAGGCGCATCGCCATGCCCGGAGTGATGGCGCGTTTTCCATTAATGATGGCGTTGAGATTTGCCCGACTCACTCGAAGCCGCTCAGCCAGCGCCCCCTGAGTCAGATGAATCTCCGGATCATCGAGGTAATCGCGAATGAACTCACCCGGCGTGCTCGGCCGCCGACGCTTTGGAACCATGATCTCTCTAGCCATCAGCCATCATCTCCGTGAAACTCACCAACCGTGATGCCCACCGCACCGTGCGTTTTATCCCATCGAAAGCGTATACGATACTTATCGTCGAGCCGGATCTGATACGTTCCTCGCAGCCTGCCATGCAGTTCTTTGAACCTCCAGCCAGGCGGGTAGTTTGAGCAGTCCTTGAACGCAGCGGTGTTGAGCAGACGGTCCAGAAAACCCGCAGCCTTCCAGTGAAGTCCGGACGGAAGAACCCGTCGAACCGCCTTCGTTGATTGACCTTCCCAGATGAGGCGGGTCTCCTTGCTGCCGAAACGCTCCATCTACCTTATTGTATCGTGTCAAGCGACACTTCACAATACCTCTCACCCGCGTTATGTAGACTGCCAAGTAACTGACAGCAGCTTCACGAGCGGGCGAACTTATAGCCGAATCCGTGGATGGTGACTAGCAGCGGTCCCACCTTCCACCCTTCTTCAATCTTCAGCCGTACCCGGCGAATATGCACGTCAACGGTGCGCTCGTCTCCATCAAAATCAAAACCCCAAACGCGCTCGAGCAACGTTTGCCGCGAGAGCGCGACACCGGGATTACTCGCGAGCGTAAGCAAGAGCGCAAATTCGCGCGGTTTTAATTTGACATCCGCCCCGTCGATACGGGCTTCGCGGGCCGCTTCATCGATTTCCAAACGGCCGAACTCCAGTATTTTCGGGGCCTGGTCGTAGACTATGCCGGTACGACGCAAGATGGATTTGACGCGCGCGATCAGCTCGCGCGGACTAAACGGTTTGCAAACGTAGTCGTCTGCGCCTAACTCGAGCCCGACCACACGGTCGATCTCATCGCTACGCGCGGTCAGCATCACGATCGGCAGGTCGCGCTTCTCCCGTCGCAACGTGCGCGCAACTTCAAATCCGTCTATCCCGGGCAGACCGACGTCCAGGATGACCAGATTCGCAAGATCCCGGGCGGCGCGCAGCGCGGCCATACCGTCCGAGACGGCCGTCACATCGAAACCTTCGCGAGCTAAGTGATGTGTGAGCAGTTCGCGGATGGACGGGTCGTCCTCCGCAACGAGAACGCGCAACGGCATGGTGACTGCAACAGTGCCCCTCGTTAGTCGGGCGCGGACACCAATGGAC
>JALZBM010000031.1 GCA_030947385.1 Vulcanimicrobiota bacterium | reverse complement strand
GGGACCTCGCCGGCGGATGCGGATGCCGTGTTCAAGATGTTGCACCGGGAGGCCGCTGCGGCGCACGCGTGACCGACGTCCTCGCAATCCGCCCGCGTTTGTTCGGGATTGCGTATCGGATACTGGCTTCGATCGCCGATGCCGAGGACGTCGTACAAAGCGCCTATCTGCGCTTCGAGGAGCATCGGGACGCCGAACTGCACAATCCGGGCGGCTGGCTTGCCACCGTCACCGCGCGCCTGGCAATCGACCGGGCGCGCGTGTTGGCGAAGGGGCGCGAAACATACACCGGCGTGTGGTTGCCCGAGCCGATTGTCGAGCGGGAAGACGATCCGGCCGCCCAAGCAACGCTTGCAGATGACCTTGCGATCGGCTTTTTGCGGGTCCTGGAACGGTTGCAACCCGAGGAGCGGACGGCGCTGCTCTTGCACGATGCCTTCGATTATTCGCACGGTGAGGTTGCGGCAATTCTCGGCAAATCGGAAGAAGCGGTGCGGCAACTCGCGTCTCGCGCACGTACACGTGTTCGGCAAGAACGCCCGCGGCTGACAATCGACCGTCACAAAGCACAGCAACTAACGGACCGGTTCATGCACGCACTTGAAGAAGCAGACGTGGAAGAGATGCGTGCAATTCTTGCCTCGGATGTGGTCTCCATCGCGGACGGCGGCGGTAAGGTGAACGCCGCTATTCGGCCGATCGTTGGAATCGACCGCGTCTGCCGCCTGTTGATCGGTCTGCAGGCGAAGTATTGGGGCGAAACGCGCCAAGAACGTCTGAATGTCAATGGATCGCCGGGCATCGGGCTGTTCACCGGCGAGCGATTATGGGCAGTTATCAGCTTCGATTTTGAGGCGGATCGAATTCGTTCGATTTACGTCGTGCTCAACCCCGATAAGCTTCCCGGGTCCCTTGACTTGCGCGGATAAACGCGGTATAAATGTGTAACCAGATGGTTACACATCAAGCAAACCTCGACTCCGTCCTTTTCGCGCTGGCCGATCCGACCAGACGCCGCATTGTCGAGCAGCTGGCGCGCAAACGCCAGACCGTGAACGAAATTGCCGCGGGCTTTCAAATGTCGCGGCCGGCGGTGTCCAAGCATCTCAAGGTGCTCGAGGGTTGCGGCATTCTTACGCGCGAGATTGTGGGCCGCGAACATCACTGCGCCATCGATCCCAAGGCAATTCGCACGGCTTCCGCCTGGTTCGAACGGCACGAGCGCCACTGGAATTCAGTCCTTGAAAATCTCAGTAAATATTTGGAGAAAACAAAATGAGCAATACCACGACAAGCACCGGCGAACGTCTCGTTATCCGTCGTAAAGTGAACGCGAAACGCGATCGCGTTTGGAAAGCCTGGACGAATAAAGACGAGATGGCGGTGTGGTCGGCGCCGGAAGGGATGAACGTATCGGAGTATCAGACCGACTTGCGTGTCGGCGGGGCGTACCGGTTGACGATGTTGCAACCGAACGGCGAGGAATTCATTGCCAAAGGCGTGTATCGCGAAATCACGCCGCCTGCAAAGCTTTCCTATACGTGGACGTGGGAAGAAGATACGCCGGCGCAAGAGCGCGAGACGCTGCTGACGATCGAATTTCTCGATCTCGGCGAACAGACCGAAGTAATTCTCACGCACGAGAATCTTGCAAGCGTCGAATCGCGCAACAATCACGAGGGTGGCTGGAATCAGTTCCTCGATAAACTCGGGCGGTACCTGGAATCCCCGCGATAATGCACGTGGAGCGCGTCGCTGCGATGCGGCGCGCGCTTGCGCCTAGGCCACTGATCTTCTCAGACGCCGATCGCCTTAAATAGAATACGCTTGGACCGTTCCCCATCAAACTCGCCGTAGTGGACTCGCTCCCATGGGCCGAGATCGAGGGTGCCGTTCGTCACCGGAACGATGACTTGATGCCCCAGAACCATTCGTTTTAGATGCGCGTCGGCGTTGTCTTCGCCCGTCTCATGATGATGATACCCGGGTTTGGCGGGTGCTAATTCTTCGAGCCAGGTTTGAATGTCTTGCCACAGCCCGGATTCGTGATCGTTGACAAAGATGCTCGACGTGATGTGCATGGTGGAAACCAGAATGATTCCATCATGCAGACGGGCAGACGCGCGCACCTTCTCCACGTGCTCGGTGATATCCAAGATATCGTAGCGCTTGCTTGTCTTGATGGCAAGGTAGTCGGTGTAAGTAAGCACGCCTTTAACCATTCTCTGTTCCTTTTTTAATCTCACTCACAACGCAGGCTCAGCGCTTTTCGTTAGAGTGAGGACGTAACAAGTCGATAACCTCTACAGGAGTTCACCTTTGAAATTATTCCGATCGTTCCTTATTCCCGCAGGTCTGGCTGCGACACTCGCCCTGCCCATCGCGGTAGCGGCGCAAACCGCGCCGGTTAGTGCAACGGCTCCCGCGCCAGGCGCGAAACACCACAACGGTTTCATGCGCGCCATGCGCGGCCTTAATCTGAGCGCAGACCAGCAAGCCCGCATAAAAGCATTCGCCACCCAGTACCATCAGGCACATCCCAAAGGCAGCACGCCGGATCCGCAGGCGCGGGACGCGTTTCATGCCTCGATTATGAACGTGCTTACCGCGCAACAGCAAACCCAGTTCAAGGCCAATCAACAAGCCGGCGAACAACGGGGTGCGGAGAATGAAGGCCGTGGCGCCGGCATTATGCGACGCTTCACGGAACTCAATCTCACCGACGCGCAAAAATCACAGATCCAGGCATTGATGACGCAGTTCCGTCAGGCCCATCCGCAAGGAAGCGCCCCGGATCCGCAAGCGCGTCAGGCCTTGCACACGCAGATAACGAACATTCTTACGCCGCAACAGCGCACGCAGTTGCAACAGATGCACGGCGGCGCGCAAGATAAACCACCCCGCTAAGGCTAAACGGAAAGCAAAAAACGGGACTATCGCTTAAGCGGTAGGCCCCGTTTTTTCTTTTTTCGATTGCGGCCCGCTACGAATGCGTAAATGGTGTATCAAATCCACGAGTCGAACCACAGTTTATCGTGCCAGGCTTCGTATGGAATGCGCGTCGCGGAGAGTTCGGGATAAAAATAGACGAACGCGGCAAGAACCGCAAGGAATGTCGAGATAAGGGCGGTTCGTCCGGCCCAACCGAAGCCCGCAGCGGCACTACGCTTGGCGAATAGCTGCAGTGTAATGGCGACGCATAAACACGTAATCGGGATGTCAACGTAAAAGTGGTACGCGAAAGAAATACGCGGGGAACGCGCCCACGGAATCCATTGCAGTAAATACGTTAAAACGAGCAGCGCGTAACCGCCGTTTCGATCCTTGATCGCGAAGTAGCCGACGCATGGAACGCAGATCAGGCCGAGCCATAGAGTAACCGGATTGGGGAGCGAGTAGATCATCGCGGCCGTTGTGAGGTTGCCTTTGCGGTCGTGTCCGTAATCGGCGTAATAAAGAACCGGCCGGAGATCGAGCGGCCACTGCCACCACACTGAGGAGTACGGATGCGTGGCGTTCAGATGTGCATGGTATTCGTACATGGCGTACTGTTCTTGCACGACTTCGCTCAGCGTATAGGCGCGGGGCGGCGCTCCTGGTGTATCGCTCAATCCGATAAATTGCGGCGCATATGCCGCGCAGTAGATTGACCCAAGCACGAACGCGAGTGACGGAAGCAGTAGATTGAGGTTAAAAATGCCGCGCGTCTTGGCAGAAAACTTGGTTGCTGCAACCACTAGCGCCACCACGCCGAAGGCCATTACCCCGTACCATTTACTCGTGACGAGACAGGAAAGTGAAACGGCGAACAGGGCCAGCCACAGATGTTTCGTTGGAAAACGGCGCGAGGCCGCCGCAATGCGATAGGCGAGATAAATGCCCGCGGCCGCCCACGTGGCGACTAGGACTTTTGCGGCGAAGGTTTCAGCACCGAAACGCGCGATGGCGAAGATGCTGCCGAGTACGATAGCCGAGGCGGCGATTGCGACGTGCCGCCTTTCATCAGCTTGCGGGTGATATGGTTGGTCCGCTGACCAGTAGCGGTAGAACGTGTAGGTTGTTAAGAGGGAGAAAAAACCGACGAAACTCTCGGGGGTGGCGATGCGCGATTGCACAAAGTGCATGCCGTCAAGAAGCAATAAGCCCGCGGCGAAGGCCGAAAAGAGCGTGGATCCGGTGATGCGTTTGGAGAGAATGTAGAGTAGCGGCACCATCAGCGCGCCGAAAACGACGTCCAAGAAACGCCATCCATACGAATTGTCGCCACCGTGCAAGCCGCCGAACAGCAAAGTGGACAGCGTGATCAGCAACTTGGTTAATGGCGGATGCGTGTATTCATAAATGTATTGACGTTTAAGATACTCTTCCGCGGCGCGCGCGAAGTACACTTCGTCGAAAATTTTTCCGGGCGGAAACCAGTAGTTGATGTAAAGCAACACAAACGATGCGATTCCAAGGCCGGCTGCAAGAAAATAGTCCAGCGGGCGGCGCATTCTGCCCTCGGATGCGCTCAAGTAATCGTCGGTTGTGGCGCCGGGACGGTCACGGGAGCGGACTGGTGTGTTTGAACCGAAGGTGCAAACGCAAAGAGAATAAGCGCGATGAGGGCAACCGCAACGCTCGACCACTTCGCCGCCTGTCTGCGGCGCAGCGCGTCGGCCCTGTCGCGGATGGCTTGCATCGGTACCGGCGGAACCGCGTCATAATACGCACGCAGCATTGTGGCATTCGGATCATACGGCATGTTCAAATTCTCCACCGAGCATTTTATACAGGGAACGTTTTGCACGCATGATATGAAAGCGGACCGAACTATCCGGGATCGCTAAGATGGCCGCAATTTGCGGGCTGGTGAGGTCTGCATAGTAGTGCAGGACCAAAGCGGCCCGCTGCCGTTGCGGCAAACGGAAAAGCGCGTCGCGTACGTCCGCGCGAATCTCCGCGCCGTTTAATCCGCCGGCATCTTCGCAAATCTCGTAAAGAGGCGCCGTCTTGCGTTCGAGTCGCAGTGCTTCACGCATGACGATTCGGAAGAACCACACGCGGAACGCCTCACGCGATCGCAATTGATGAATCGAGCGGGAAAGTATGGCGCAAGCCTCTTGCGCTGCGTCTTCGGCGAGGGTGCGATCGCGCACCACTGAAAGTGCAATGCGAAAGGCATCGCCCCACACGGCTTCGATCAAGGCTTCAATATCTGGGCGCCGTCCGCGCCGGGCCGCGTCAATCAATTTATCCATCGACTCTCCCGAATAGAGACCGCGAGAAGGCCGGATCGTTGGCGGTTGTGCCTCCAGATGAGCGCAGGCCTCTTCGGCCGCGCGTGAAAATCTGGCGGACGGAGGATTCAACATGCGTTTTCTGCTGTTTGGCTTGCTGCTTTCTATCGGCTCGGCCTTGCTCGTATTGCCCGCCGCGGCGGCACCGTCCGCGCACGATCGGTTAACCACGCTTGCGCAGGCGATGGTCAGCACGTCGGCGCGCCGCGATCCCATGACTGCGACAGACCTCGGCATCCCCGGACACGACGGCGAACTCGCGATTCCCACGGCGGCTTCGCTGGCCGAAGATTTACGCATGGATCGCCGTTGGCAGGCGCAGTTACGTGCTATCGCACCGAACGGCGGCGTGGGTCTTGCGCTGGTGGATCGCGACGATGCAAAGTTGCTGCAGGCAGAACTCACGGCGCAGATCCGCGAACTTACCGTCTACAGAACCGCACAGAAAGAATACAGCGGTCCGGCGCGGGCGGTCGTTGGTTCGATCTTCACCCTGTTTGAGAATTTGCCGATTGCGGGCGAGAACGGCGCTACGCCGGCGACGGTTTCCACCGCGTGGGACGCGATCGTCTCGCGTCTGACGAAAGCGCCCGCATACATCGTGGCCGGGCAAAAACTCGTTACGCATCCGGGGCACTTGCAAGGCGTGACGGGCAATCAGATCCTGGCGGGCGCCGGGGATTTCTTTAAGGGCCCGCTCACGGCCACGGCGAAAACGCAATTGTCCGGCGCGAAGTTCGCCCAATTTACGGCGGCACGAGACCGCGCGATTGCAACCATCAACGCAACGCACGCCTACATCGCGGCCCATGTGAACGCGTGGCCCGAAAATTACGCGATGGGCCGCAAAAACTACGACACGCTCTTGCGTGACGAACAACTCTTACCTTACACGGCGAGCGATGTCGAACGCATGGGCGCGGACGAACTCGCGCACGGATGGGCCGAAGAAGCCTGGTTGACATCGCTGTCGAGTCAGCGTAAAACGCCGTTCGGCCCGGTCACGGGTGGCGGCCTTGCACCGTCGGGCGCCGCGCTCATCGGTTACTACCACGACCGCATCGCCGACTTGCGAAATTTCGTGCAGGCGCACGATGTCGTCACGGTACCGAATTGGCTCGGAGAAATCAAGGTCGTCGAAACGCCTTCGTTCTTGCAACCGGTATCGCCGGGTGCATCCATGAATTCGCCGCGGCTTTTTTCCTCAAGCACGACCGGCTACTATTTCATTACGCCGCCGAAATCTCTAGAAGAAGCCGCGCGCACGCTCGATATGAACGAGGACTTCGATCGCGACCGTATCTGGTCGACCGCCGCGCATGAAGCGATGCCGGGACACTTCTTACAGCTTTCAATTGCCAAGCGCCATCCCGACTACATCCGCAAAATTCAGCACAGCGGCGTGTTTGCCGAAGGCTGGGCATTTTACGGCGAAGAGATGTTCGTGCGTCTGGGCTTATACGGCGATGATCTCGACGGCCGCCTCTATACCGCGCGTTGGGAGCGGGTGCGCGGCGCGCGCGCGACCGTCGATCCGAAGCTTGCAAGCGGCGAGTGGACGTATCGGCAAGCCGCCGATTTCTTTGCTCAGCAAAGCGGCTTCACGAAAAGCGCCGCCGAGGCCGCCGTCGCGGGAATCGCCCTCAATCCGGGCTACGTAATTTCCTATACCGTCGGGCGGCTTCAATTAGAAAATCTGGAAGCTCAATATATGGCGCGCATGGGCGCCAAGGGCTCGTTGCACGATTTTCATGACCGCCTACTCTCTTATGGAACGACACCGTTTGCAATCGTCGCTCCCGAACTGCTCGCCGATCTCAACAAATCCGCGGAGCAGGTACGTGCGGCCGCGAACTACTAGTCGGCGCGCGCCCGTTTGGCTCCTGGAGGCGATGGGTATCTTGCTTACTGCGTTCCGCGAAAGGATGGACGATGACAAAAAATAAGGTGGAGGCGGTCTACGAACTTCGCGAAGCTGCCGAAGAACACGGCAAGGCGGAGGCGATGATCGATACCGAGCGTTCGGCGAAGAATATCGACCGTCTTTTGGACGCCAAAGAACGCTTAGAAGTCAAAACGATCGAAGCGATCCAAGCCTGCGAACATTGCGGTGAAGGGCATTGCGACGACATTTCGCACCAGAAGGCCAACGTGATCAACGTCCGCTTTGCGCGCAACGGCGGTGGCGAAACGGGTTAGCTCTGGCCGCCTTCGCCGTTCTGTGCCGAATGGCTGCGCCGGCGCACGAGTTGCACTTGCGTGCCGTTCTGCGAAAAACGGATCTCATTCATGAGCGCGCGCATGATTGTCATCCCGAACCCGCGGGAGGGGATCGGTTCGGTAAGCCGTTCCTTGGCAACAAAGCCGCGGCCGGTATCCTGGATCTTGATGATCAGCGCGTCGTTCACAAATTCGCACTGCACTGAGAAGGAACCGCCTTGTTTTGTGAGGCCGTGTTCGGCCGCGTTGGATAATGCCTCGCCTGTCGCGAGCGCAATTTCGGCAACCTCGTCGTGGCCGAAGCCACAGGAACGCGCAAAATTAGCCACCGCGTGACGCGCGGTCGCTACATTCCTCGGATCGCTCCGGTACGTAGCACGATATCGGCCGGACATAGAATCGTTCCCTAGGGCGTCAGTTGCTGTGCAAAATACCCGAAAAAAACGGGTTCAAACGTCTATTTCGCAATTCCGGGGTTTACGGCGGCCGTGTGCGAATACAGAGCCCCGCGGGCGATTAGCTCAGCTGGTAGAGCGCCTCGTTTACACCGAGGATGTCGGCGGTTCGAGTCCGTCATCGCCCACGTTTCTTTTCACTAAAGGTCTTTGGATGCTAGAAATTTCCAAGTACACAAACCTGATCGTGCAGGGAGCCGACGGGGTTCTGCGCATCACGCTCAACCGTCCGGAAAAGCGGAACGCGCTCTCGCGCGAGTTGATGACGGAGCTTATTTCCGCGCTGGAAGCGGCCGGAAGCGATACCGCCAATCGTGCCGTCATCCTCGCCGCTCACGGGCCTGCGTTTAGTGCGGGCCACGATTTGCGCGAAATGCTCGAACGCAGCGTCGAGGACTACCGCCAAACGTTCGATATTTGCGTGCGCCTCATGGAGACGGTCCAGAAGATTCCCCAACCCGTCATCGCCGAGGTCTCCGGAATCGCGACCGCGGCGGGTTGCCAGCTGGTGGCCACATGCGACTTAGCCGTCGCCTCGGATGATTCGAAGTTCGCCACGCCCGGCGTTCGTATCGGCCTCTTTTGTACGACTCCGATGGTTGCGCTAACGCGATCGATCGGACGCAAGCGCGCGATGCAGATGTTGCTGACGGGCGACTTCATCGACGCGGCGACTGCGGTTGACTGGGGCCTCATCAACGAAGCGGTTCGGGCAGATCGCCTTCAAGAGCGTTCCACCGCGCTTGCAAACAAGATTGCACAAGCGAGCAAGTTTGTCGTCGGGCTGGGCAAAGCCGCATTTTATGCGCAAATTGATCTGGAGCAAGCCCAGGCGTACGCGTACGCTAAAGAGATCATGAGCATGAACGCTTTAGCGCAGGACGCTCAGGAAGGCATGTCCGCTTTTATCGAGCGGCGCAGTCCGCAATGGAAGCAATAATCGCGCGTTAGCGGCAGCAAATTAACCAGAGGTTTACAATCGTTACGACGCGGTTTACCGCGGCCTAACGTCGCTCAAAATGCCGCCGAAGATACAGTAGTGACGGTCCTTTCCCCGCGCGCGTTTTCCGGGCAAATTACGGAGATGCTCGACGAGCTCGGCGCTCTGCTTCTCACGCAAGATGCAGGAGCTGGACTGCAACATGCCGTCACGCATCTGCCGGACATCCTTGAAGCGGATCGAGTCTTCGTCTACCAAATTTCCAAAGACCGCAAGCGCCTCGTCGTAACGCACGAGTCGGCAAGTTCGCACCCCTCGCTTCTGGGGCTCGCTCAGCCGATCGCTCAACTCCCGGCTATCACTGGCCAAGCCGTCCGCACCGGCAAACAAGTTTGGATCGACGACCTCGTGCACTTTCCGATCACCGACCGGCAACGCCGGTCGCTGCGGTTTGCAAATGTGGTGTCGACCGTCATGACTCCGTTTGGCGTCGAACGGAAATTTGCCGGAATATTAGTTGCCGATGTTTTTAAGCGGCCGCGTACTTGGGATCAAGCCACGCTCGATGCCTGCGCGCGCGTGTCGGCGCGCTTAGGAAAATCCATCGCTCACAGCGCTCGCGGTTCGTACCTGCAGAGCGAAAATGCTCCCGCAATCGAAACGAAGTCCGCTCAGCTCACCGTGTTGGCAAATCTCACGCAGTCGTTTGCAAATGCGCGGCAAGTGCAAACCGTGATTGATGCCGTCATCGACGAACTCGGAATGCTCTACGGTTCGCAGAGCATCACGATCTATACCAGCGCCGAGAACTCCGGGCGCGAAATTGCCGAAGCGTTTTCTACGGGCGAACTGTTGGTGCGTGAAGACGAGGGGAGTACGCGCTACATCGTTCCGCTCGGGATCGACGACGAAGTCATCGGCGCAATCGACCTGCATGCGTCGTCCGCGCTTTCGGCCGGCGACGCGCAATTCTTGCAGACGGTCGCGCGCTTATCGGGTAACGCGCTGGCGCATGCGGAGCGGTTGGACCGCATGCATTCCGAATCGACGACCGATCGACTGACGGGACTGTTCAACCACCGCTACTTGATGGAGCGGTACGAGGTTCTGTTCGCCCAAGCGAAGTCTTCGCATCGCGCGCTGTCCGCGTTGCTAATCGATGTCGACGGATTAAAACGCGTCGATGCCAGACTCGGCTACGGCGTCGGTGACAACGTGCTATCTTACGTCGCCAAACAGATTCGGTCGATGCTTCCCGAAGGTGCGATCGCGGCGCGTTATGGCAGCGATGAATTCATGCTGTTGCTTCCCGGCACCACGGTCGATGCGGCGGCGCGCACCGCCAAACACATTGTCGAACGCATCTCGGAGCAAAGCCCGCTGGATCTCCCGCCGACGACCGTGAGCGTGGGTGTTGCGACGGCTCCAACCCACACGAGTCAAGCCGACGTGTTGCTCGATCTGGTTGAAAAGGCGGTCTACGTTGCAAAATACGGCGGACGCAATCGCGTGCACGTGGTGCGTTCCGTCAATGCCGATTGGGATCGCTTGTCGATGGAAGCAATTTTTGCCGTCATGACGGCGAAGCAATTCTCCACGGGACCGCAAGCGGTTGAAAAGGCGGCGGAGCGGCTGGCGCAGTCGGGCAACCGAAATCTGGATATGGCTCTCGCGCTCGCGCAGGCCGTCGACGTGCGCGATAAGTACACGAGCGGCCACTCACATGCCGTCTCCAACTACGCGCTTAAACTCGCCAAAGGCCTGAACTTCGGCGGTGTACAGCTCGAAGAAGTTCGCCTGGGTGCTTTACTGCACGACGTCGGTAAGATCGGCACGCCGGAGCATATTCTGGGCAAGAGCGGCCCGCTAACCGACGAGGAATTCGCGGTGATGCGCAACCATCCGGAGGACGGGGCGCGCATCCTCGCGCCGATTCCGTCCATGCGGCGGGTGGCGGCAATCGTTGAAGCCCATCAGGAAAACTGGAACGGCAGCGGCTATCCGTACAAATTGTCGGGCGAAGAAATCCCGAAGGCAGCCCGAATCGTTAGTATCGCGGACGCCTACCACGCGATGGTTAGCACCCGCCCCTACCGTAAGGGCATGCCGGTTGATAAGGCCTGCGGAATCCTGACTGGAGGAGCCGGAACGCAGTGGGATGGACGCCTCGTAGAGACGTTTGTAAAGCTTCTCACAGGGTAGGTTTAATGCGGAAGGGAGCGCTCCCAAGCAGCAGAATGGCACCCTTCCGACCGCCGTGGATGTGGGCTTCACGCGCCGGTTTCTGCAACAAAGACGTCGCCCACACCCGGTAAGCGCGCAAGCGCTTACGCGACGACAGAACGGGCCTGCCTACGGCGGGCCCTTCTGGTTTTATAGCGAAAATCGCAACCCGTGAATTTGTTGAAATCCCCGACGCGTTATGCCGCGTTGCTCCTTCTTATTGCGCTTTTGGCCTGTCTGTTTATCGCCGTCGAACGTGCGCGCATCGAACACCGCACGCAGCGCGTGGAGATTGCGATGGACTACAACGATTTCTTGAGCCTCGCGCGATCGTACAATTATAAGCCGGAAAGCTTTCTTGTGGAGTTGCGGCGCGCCGGATTGACTTCGCTTGCACTTCAAGAAGAATTGGGCGCCGGCATCAACACGGGACAGAATGCCTACGCCGCCTCCGGCGTCGCGATTTTGGATAACGCGCGAATTTCACCGATTTCCGATCCGACACTCGCGGCGCTGGTGCGCAAGCATGCCATCGTTGCGAACGAGGTGTATTTGCTTGTGTACGACCGGCCGACGTTCGATCGCTACATGCAACAGTTGCCGCTGCATTTCGGACGCTCCAGCATCCATCTGTTGCATTCTAGCGCGCCGTGGGTGATTGCCGTGCGCACGCAAGCCGACTATTTCGGCCAGCTCTCGCTCGGAATTCCAGCCGACCAGTTGGCACTGGCCAAGCGGCTCGGGCTCTTTGTTGTGGCGCGTATCCAGAACGACGAGCGTCTGGACGCGCCCAAGATCGCCGCCGAGTTTGATGCCTTGCGGCACAAGGCGCGCATAACAACCGTCGTTTTCTTCGGGCTGCGCAATCAGGTACTCGGGTTTCCCGATCACGTGCCCGACACGGCGCAAATCCTGAATGCGCGTAAACTCACGTTCGGTACGATCGAAACGTACGATGCTTCGCAAGTGCAAAAGGGCAACGACACGCTTGCCAAACTCATGCCCGGACGAATCGTCCGCGTGCAAGCCATTGCAAAGGCCGAACAAGATAAACTGAAGTTTCCCGAGATCGTGGCGCGCTATCTGCTCGGAGTCCGCGAGCGCAACGTTCGCGTCGTCTACATTCGCCCGTTTACGCATGAATACAACGGCCTGTCCGTTGAGAAAACAAACGTCGAGCTGATTAAAGAAATTCGAGACGGCCTGAGGGCGCGCGGCTTTACCGAAGGCAGCGCCGCCCCCATTCCGAATTTCCGGGCGGATTCACTCGTACCGGTGGGCATCGCGGCGCTAGCGGTGCCTTCAATCCTCGTCGTGCTGCTCGGAATTTTCGGCTGGTACCGCCGCTGGTTGGGGGTCGCCGCTTATGCCTTCACCATTGTCATCTACCTCGGCGGCTATGCTTCGCATCACGATCTGCTTGCGCGGTCGATTCTGGCGCTGATCGGCGCGTTGCTCTTTGCGGCGGCGGCGTTTACGGCGCTTGGCGGGGCGTTTCGCGCCGCGCCGGCTCCGAGCACCCCGGCGCAAATCGTGCAAAGCCTACGCTGGACGGCGATCGCAACCGGCGTTGCACTTTTGGGCGCGCTGGTCGTTGTCGGTCTCATGAGTTCGCCGCTGGTCATGGTTGAGATCGAGCGCCTGCGCGGGGTAAAAGCAGTCCTCGCGGTTCCGCCCCTGATCGCCCTTGCGCTGTATCTCTTCACGAATCGTTTCGGTGCCCGCCTTGAGGATCCCAAGGCGGCGTATAATTCGCCGATTCGCATCGGCGAGCTCATCCTCGGAGTCATTGTCGTCGGCGCGGCCGGGCTGATCCTGATGCGTAGCGGCAACCAGAGCGACGTCGCGCCGTCCGCGCTCGAACTCTCGCTGCGCTCCGGCTTATCGCAACTGTTGAGCGTTCGTCCGCGCAATAAGGAGTTCGCCCTCGGATTTCCGCTGTTGATGTTGTTGCCGGCGCTCTTAGTAACGCACCGGCGCGCGCTCGGGTGGTTGTTCGCACTCGGCATCGGCGTCGGCATCGGCGACATCATCGATACGTTTTGCCATTTGCATACCCCGCTGTACGTTTCGCTATTGCGCGTCCTAATCGGCGGCGTAGTCGGCTGCGCGATCGGCGCGATCCTCATCGCCGTCTACCGCCGCATCTTTATCCGCGAAATGCGTTACCCTGAGCCTGTCGAAGGGCCTGCGTAATCGCGTTGCGCTTCTTACTATCCGGCTACTACGGATTTGGGAATCTCGGAGACGAAGCGCTCGCGCACATCATCGTATCACAATTGAAAGTCCGCTACCCGGGTTGTGCGATCGATATGCTCTCCCCCGACCCGTCCGCTGCGATGCGCGAATTTGAGGTTGAGGCAACGCCGCGCACGCATATTCCGGCCGTGCGCGACGCCGTTGCAAAAGCCGACGTCGTGATTTCGGGCGGCGGCGGATTGCTGCAGAACGCGACGAGCACCCGGAGTCTGCTCTACTACGCGGGAATTCTGCGCGCCGCTACGCGGGCGAAGCGCAAGTCGATGATTTTTGCGCAGTCCGTCGGACCGCTCGACTTTTTAGGAAAAACCGTCGTGCGCGAATGGTGCAAAGGAACGACCCGGGCGACCGTGCGCGATGAACGTTCGAAAAAACTGCTGAGTTCGCTGTTGCACGGAACGACCGTCGAGCAGACCGCCGATCCCGTCTTTCTATACGACGCGCAGGAAACGCACGCGAGCCTAGAGAGCGAAGGATTCTTGCAGGCCGGGCATCCGCTCGTCGTGGTGTGTGTGCGCAAGACACCGGGTATCGCCGACGGCGTTGCTATTGTCGCGCGCGCGGTCGACAGCCTCGTCGAAAAATTCGGCGCGCACGTCGCGCTCTTGCCGCTTGGCGGCGCGGAAGACGCCGAAGTGTCGACGATGGTCATTCGCAAGTGCAAATCGTCGCCGACGATGGTACCGATTTCCGATCTCGGAGGGGCCGCTGCGGTCATCGCGGGCGCACACGCCGTCATCGGCATGCGATTGCACGCCCTCATCTTTGCCGTACGTTACGGCGTGCCGTTTTTGGCGATTCCGTACGATCCGAAAGTCACGGCATTATGCGAAGATATTGCCTATCCGCTTCCGCCGCTGTGGGTGCCGGGATCGAAGCGCCGGCTCGATAATCGGGAGATCGACACGCTGGTCGAGCGACTAATGTCCGACCACGATGCGATCTCCGCGCATTTGAAGACGGAGGCCGTTCGCATGCGGGCCTTGGCCAACCGAAATTTTGAGGTCCTCGACGAACTCGTGAGGGAGTAACCCCGCCCCCGAAGTTCGAACGTCGCTGGTTCCAATGACACAACCCACGCACAAACGCGACTATCGCGATACCTTGAATTTGCCGGTGACTGATTTTCCGATGCGCGCGGAGTTGCCCAAACGCGAACCGGAACGCATCGCTTGGTGGAAGGAGCGTAAGACCTACGCGCGCCGCCTCAAGGCGAACGAAGGCGCGCAACCGTGGATTCTGCATGACGGACCGCCTTACGCCAACGG
>JALZBM010000312.1 GCA_030947385.1 Vulcanimicrobiota bacterium | reverse complement strand
GTGCAGGCACCATTCCTGTTTTCCCGCCAAGCGCAACAGCGACTTGCGCCAGTATTGCTCGTTGCTGCGAGCCAGTTCGTCCAGCTGATCGCGATCCTCAAAAACCGTGCAAAGTTGCGCAGGCACGACGGCACCCGCGTGCATGGCGCGCTCGAGCACGCGCTGGTGCACGCTCGCCTGATGCGACATCCACGTGCGATCGGCTCGGTTGGTCGAGAGCGACTGCGGATTCCACTGCGCTGCATCGACGCTCCGGATGACGAGCGCGAGATTGCCATACGCCACGGCACTCGCGGCTTTTCCGTCGGCCAGAAAGCGGCGCCCAGCGAGTTCTGCCGACACCACGCCGAAGAGTTGAACCGGTTGAATCTGGCGCTTCACGGGTGCGACTTAGTAGACGTTTATGCGCTCGGGTTGCGGGCTGATTAGATCCGACTGCACGAGGATGCGTTCCGGTTTCACGGCTTCGACGGTTTCGGTTTCCTTATGCGTTTCATGTTTGTCCGAATTGTTCGAATTACTCGACTTTGCGGGTGTTGCGCCGCCCATCTCGAGCAGCGACATGTGCGTCATCAGCAAGCTGCGCAGTTCGCTCTTGGCTTTCTCGGCGGCCTCGAGCGCGCGCTGGTGTTCGCGCCGCGCGTCGGCTGCCGCGTCGCCGTGGGAAGCGACTTCGCGTTCCGCGGACATCTTGGCTTCCTGGCGGATGAGATCGGCTTCCTTGTGCGCGGAGGCCTTGACTTCGTCTGCGGTACGCTGTGCGAGCAGCAGGGTGTTCTGCAACGACTCTTCCATCGACTTGAAGTGGCTGATACGCTCGCGCAAATCGGCGATTTCAGCCTGCGCGACGGCGAGCGCTTGCGCGTCGTCCTCGAGCGTTTCGATTACGTCGTCTAAGAATTGATCCACTTCGGCACGGTCGTAGCCTTGCAACGCTTTCTTGAATGTTTTGTGCTGAATATCGACGGGCGTAATTTTTTGCATAGCTTATCCTCTGTTGACCATGAAATCGAGTGCGCCGTCATTCATCATCGAATCTTTCAAGCCGGCGGAATTGACGACGATGCCCGCCGGCACGATCAGGTAGATGGCCTCGGCGAGTTTCTGGATCTTTCCATCCAGCGTATAAGCGACACCCGACGTAAAGTCAACGACGCGCTGCAGTAGCGTGCGGTCCGCGTTTTGCAAATTGACGATCACGACTTGGCGGTTACGCAGCGCATCGGCGATTTCCGTCACGTCGCCGAACGAACGGGGAGCGTACACGCTCACCTCAGTGCCGCCGCGGCGGCCTGCATTGGAAAGCGGCACGACGTTGCGGCCGCTTGCCGAAGGCTCTTCGTAAATTTCTTCTTCGCCCTCATCGCCGAGCGAGAAAAACGAACTGATCTTGCTAAACATGCTGCTCATCCTCGTACCTCTGCTGGAGTCTTTTGCGCGCGCGGGCCAAATAGCGACGTCCCGAGGCGAATCATCGTCGATCCGCACCGGACGGCTTGCGGCCAGTCGCCGGACATGCCGAGTGAGAGAGTCTTCCCGCCAACGCGTGAAAATGTCTGCGCGGCCCGTTCGAACGCCCGCAGTACGTCGTTTTCATCCCCGGAATTTGGTCCGATCGCCATCACGCCTTCGACGACCAAGCCTTCCTCGCGCAGTTGTTCCGCCAGGCGTTCGGCGCCGTCCGGCGGCGTACCAAAACGCTCCGTCGCAGAGATGTTGACTTGTACCAGAACGGCTAGCGTCTTGCCCACGGTGCGCGCCGCTTTTGCGAGTGCCCGCCCGGCGTCAAGACGATCGACGCTTTGCACCATATCAAACTCTTCAACGATACCTTTGGCCTTATTCGTTTGCACGTGACCCAGGAAATGTTTGCGCACGGCCGGCAGATCGGCGAATTTTTCGCGCGCTTCTTGCAAGTAGTTCTCACCGATGTCCGTTGCGCCGGCTTCGATAGCTTCCAGAATACGGTCTCGCGGCTGCGTCTTCGTAACGGTCACGACGGTCACGGGGTCGTTCGAGCGCCCCGCCGCGCGCTTGACATCGGCGAGCTCTGCAT
>JALZBM010000311.1 GCA_030947385.1 Vulcanimicrobiota bacterium | reverse complement strand
ATCGCATAGTCGACCTCGTCGTTCGGTGCAAAGTGCCGCATCGGGACATCGAGTTTCTGCAGCGATCCGAGCATGTGCGGCTTGCCCGCGGCGCCGCCGAACGCGCCCCAGATTGGCGACTTCAATGCGAGCCGCCCTGTCCGGACGAGCCGTAATGTTCGTCCTCGCCGGGAGGGGACGCCTCAGCCGAAGCCGACCATGGCGGTGCCGCCCAGGGGTAGCGCACCTCGTCCACCTCCCACGTCTCAGGCTCGCCGTTCTCCAGCCGCATGTACGCGCGTGGATAGGCGGGACCGCCAAATCCGATCTCGTCCCACGCATACGGATGCGAGTAATACGCTTCGACGCAATCCGAAAGCAACAGCATCCAAAACCGCTTGACCGGCATCCGCTTCCACGCGGAGTGCTCGACCAGCGGCTTGCCGTCGTGCAGCGAGCGCAGCAGTTTGTCTTGCTGGGATAACGACGCTCTGAGAAAGCCGCATTCGAATGCGATCGGTGAAGATTCGTCGATCGCACGCAGGCCGAGGAGATAGGCCTCGGGATCCGGCGGCATGTCATCGTACCGGTAGCCGTCACCGTCGCCGTCCGCCAGCCGTCGGTCGATGTGCGGCACGATCGGAATGCGGTGCGCGTCGTCCCGGTCGTCTTGCGGGATCAAGCGCGCGCAGATCGCTTCGAGCACCCGCGTTTGGGCCGCATCGAAAAAGTGAGATTCGGGCACATTGTGAACGCGGTCGAGAATGACCGCCCGCGTTTTCGCGTCCCAATAATTTTGTTGCGCGAGGGTACTGAAGCCGGGGTAATATCCCGGCTGTTCGCGCCGATGGAGCGGCAAGCCGGTGCGTGGGTCAACCGGACGCGGATCGTCTCCGTCGCGTTCGTTCATTCGCCTTCTCTCCCCAAAAGGCTAGCCAGCACTCCGAGAAAACCGCTTGCGGCGAAGAGGAGCGGCGCGAAGATCGGCGGTCCGTAAACGACGTTATAGAACAGGAGCGCACGGCCGCCCGGCCTGCGCAAAACGCCGCGCACGTGATAGTAGAAGCCGACGGAGCCGTCGAGGACGGCGAGCGCCGAAATCGCCGGGAGCCAGGTGTGCGCCACGCGACCCCGCGCAATGGCACCACCCGCAGCAAGCATCAGCATCGGTGCGATGACAACCGGCGTCCACTGCGCGCGATAGCGGAAGTTGTTCTTGTAGTGCGAGTACCACGCTTCGAAACCGCTAAAGCCGGCCGCAACCACGGTCGCGAACGCGAGATGCTTCTGGAAGCGCCCTTCGCGCAAATCTTGCCGGGCGTCGATCGGCTCATGCCGTCCGCGCAGCCGCGCGGCCCAGTGCTGCCGGTGCGTGGGCTGAGGAAGACCCCCATCATTTCCGTCGCCCGAGCGCCGCAACTGCGACGCGATGATGCCTAAGTAAGCGCTAGTCGCAAAGAGCAGCGGTGCGAAGATCGGGGGCCCCATAATCATGTTCACGATCGGCAGACGCCAACCGCCCGGCTTACGAGCGATCCCGCGCACGTGAAAGTAGAAACCAAGCACGGCATCCGCCGCCGTAACGGCGGACACGATCGGCAATACGGTTCGCGCCGCTACGGCGTTACGAAACCCGGCCACGCCGGCGATTGCAAGCGCTCCGCTCAAGATTACCGGCGTGACCATGATCGGGCGGCTATAACCGCCCCGATAGTGTTCGTAAGCGACTTCGAGCCCGCTCAACACGCTCGATGCGCCGGCCATGAGCGCTAGCCATCGTTGGAAGCGGCCCTCGCGTATCGCGCGCGCGATTTCATCCGCGTCGTCCAGTAGGGGGGAATCCTTAGAATCGTCGGCCACAGTCGCTTCCCGAAGATGATGGTGCCGTCCCTTACCCATATTCGCGCCGAACGCCGCGTTAAGATTGAAGTAGTCGGGTACTATGACTATATTCTCCTTTCCGGGAAGTTCGTGTCACAATGACGGTCAGTGATTTCATCCTCCAACGGGTCCACGCTTGGGGCATTCGGCGTATCTACGGTTACCCGGGTGACGGCATCAACGGTATCATGGGCGCCTTCAACCGGCT
>JALZBM010000143.1 GCA_030947385.1 Vulcanimicrobiota bacterium | reverse complement strand
GCGCGAGTATCCGCAAATTCCGCACACCTGGGCTCGTTTGGCCGACGGAACGTACTGCGGCGGAGGATTCATCACCCTGCGGCCGCGCACGTGGCCGCTCCTCGCCCGGTTTATCGAGCGCCTTGGCGCCGCGCGCAAAAACCCGCTCCAGCTCGCATCGCTCTTCGGGTGGGACGTTTTGTTGCGTTATGCGTTGCGGCGCCTCACCGTCGCGCAGGCGCAGACGCGCGCGTCTTTCATTCTAGGAGCGCCGGTGCGCGCCGTTATCTCCACCCACCCCGAGATGGCGGTCAACGTGGATCGCGCCTCCGATGTCGCGCTTGCGGAAGCGCTGGTTAGGGAGCGGGAGACGACCAGCGCGTAAAGAGCGAGTGCTCGATTCCAAATTGATCGAGCGCTTTGCCAACGGTGTGAGCGACGATATCTTCGACCGTTTTGGGTTGCGCGTACATGGCCGGAACGGGTGGTAAAATTACGGCGCCGGTTTCCGCCAAGCGCGTGAGGGTGTGCAAGTGCCCGATATGCAGCGGGGTTTCCCGCGCGACGAGTACGAGCTTGCGCCGCTCCTTGAGGCAGACATCGGCCGCGCGGACCAACAGGTTGGAGTTCATCGAGTAGGCGATCGCCGAAGCACTGCGCATCGAACACGGGATCACGAGCATGCCTTCGGTGATAAACGAACCGCTGGAAATGGACGCGGCCAGGTCATCGTCCTGATAAACGACATCGGCGCAGGCTTCAAAATCCGCGATTTGCAGGCTCGTCTCCAGTTCGATCGTGCGCTTCGCCGCCACGCTTAAAACCAGGTGCGTCTCGATCTCCGGTGCGGATTGCAAAGCCCTGAGCGCCGCATAGCCATAAATGCTCCCGCTGGCACCACTAATTCCGACGACGATCCGGCGCATGCTGCGCGTTTCCACAAGGACGAGCGCTTTCCGCTCCTTAAATTCACGTGGTGCATCCAGAGGGGCTCGTTGGTCCGGTCGAGTGGCGCGCATTTAACGCCGCTGCCGCGCAGTATTTTTCGCATCGCCACGACGCGCACGCCCGCCGGTTGCTGCGTTCGCCGTTTTCGGGAGTGCGGACGGAAGTTTCGGCCGCGATACTTCTACTCGCTGCGCCCGGACACGGGGTCATCGAAGCGATCGCGTCCGGCCGGTTAGCGCTTCCGGCCGTGGACCGCGATCGTGCACTTACCTTTATGGCTGCCCTCAAGGAGTCGAACGACGCGCACACGTTTCTTCAACGTTTAAACGCTTTCCAAACGCACGCTGCCCCGGTTGAAGCCGCGGGGCCGGCGAATGTATCGTTTCGCGAACCGGCTGCGCCCGAACCGGGGACGCCGCTGCGCGCGCGTAACTCCCACTTCAGCGCTTCATCGCATGCCACGTACGTCGAATGCAACCGCAAGTGGTACTACCGGTATCTCTGTTCCGCGGTGGAGGACAAAGGCTCGTCCGCATCGTTTTACGGTACGGCTTTTCACGCAGCGCTCGAGGAATTGCATAAGGAATTCGCGCATCCCGGCGACGTGGCGGCGCAAACGTTGCGCATGAAGCTCGAAGGCCATCTCAATCGTGCATTCGATATTTACGGTAAGCAGTTCGACACGCCCATCGAACTCGAACTGCAGCGGCGGCGCGCACTTCGAACCGCGCGCAAATACGTGCAGTGGCTGTCCGAACAAGCGTCGCGCGCGCCGTTTACCGTCATCGGGTGCGAACTTCCGGCGCAACTGACGCTCGAGGGGTACGACTTCATCGGATATATCGACCGGCTCGATCGCAACGATGCCACGGGAAACGTCACGGTCATCGACTACAAAACGGGCGCCATCGCACAAAGCGCGGGCGAATACCGCGAAAAGGTGCAGCAATTCAAAGAGTTCCAGCTTCCGTTTTACTATTGGGTGCGCACCGCCGAAGGCGACCATGTGACGAGCCTGGCACTCGTACCCCTTAAAGATGCGCTGCTCGATGTCGCCCCCGTTTCACTCGAAGTCGTTCCGGTGGCAGCGCCGGATTCGAAGCGCGGACAAGGCACGACGGGCCTCATCTCTATTCTCGATCTCGAACGGGCACGCACGCGGATGATTGAAATTTGCCGCGAGCTGACCGGCGGAGAAATACGTCACTTCGAAGTGACGGAAGATCCGGCAGCGTGCCGTTACTGCGCCTACGTCAACGCCTGCAACGATCGTCCACCTGCGGCCGAAGAGCGGTTCGGCAGATGAACGATCCCCTCGTCATCGTCACCGGGCCGGCAGGCAGCGGCAAAACGACGGCCTTGATCGAACGCGCCGCGGGCGCCGGACGCGCGCTCGTCCTCTCGCCACGCTTTGCCTCAGCGCAAACCTTGCGAGGGCGATTAGCATCGCATACCGGCGTGAACGTGAATACGATCGAACAGCTCGGCTTCACCATTCTCGAGCACGCGATGCGCTCGATGGCCGGCAAATCCGTGGATGCCATCGATGAAGTCGACGCATCGATTATCTTCGAGCGTGCCGCGGAGCCGCTGTTCCTTATGGAGTGGGCGGAGTTTATCGAAGCGCAAATCGATCCTGAAGTCCCCGGCCTGCGCGCGCCGCAGCGTTTTTTGGAAGCCGCATTTCGCCTCATTACCAAATTGCGCGACGCACAAATGGCGCCTGCCGTTTTCCTGGATACCGCGCTCAAGGGTGCCGCTGCGTTTTACGCACGGCCGCCGAACTTCGCGCATCCCGACCTGCTCTACTACACCAAAGACAGCTACCGCGACTCACTGCACGTCGACGCTGCGGAGTTAAAGCGGCAATACCGCCGGGAAGTCGACCTGGCAAAAATTCTGCAGAAACTCTACCGCTCGTACCTGAACCTGCTTTCGACGGGCGCGCATTATACCGGAGCGGATGCCGTCGCCGAAGCGACGATCCTGCTTTCGACTACGCCGCAACTTCGCGCCGAGTTCGACGAACGCTACGAGCTTCTGCTCGTCGATGACGCGCAGGAAATGTCCTCGGGCGAACTCGCGCTCTTGCAGGCGTTGCGCACGGCCGCCTTACCCGGTACCGTCTTTTACGGCGACCCGGCGTCGGCGATCGGAACGTTCTCCGGCGCGCGGCCGGACCGCGTTTTTGCTTTGAGGGCCGACCGCATCGAGATGGACACGGCCTACCGCTGCGCTCCCGTCATAGAACGCGCCGCGCGCCACCTTGCCGGCGCCGAGGCTTCTACTTCCGTTAGCCAAGAGGGCCGCATCGCGCTCTTTCGCGCGGCGACGAAGAAGGCGGAAGCGGCTTTCGTTGCAGAGCAAGTGATCGCGTTGCTTGAAACCGGCGTTCCGGCAGGCGAAATTGCGATTCTCTTCCGTTCCGTTGCAAGTGCGGCTTTGTACGAATCGGCGCTCTTGGAGCGCAACGTTGACGTCCAGGTTACGGGCGATCTCAATATCTTCACCGTGCCCGATATCCTCGACGCGCTCGCACTGCTTTGGAACATCTACGATCCGTTTGCGCACGCCTGGTTGCTGCGAACGCTCTGCGGCCCGGCGATTGCGCTTTCCGACGCGAGCCTCGTCACGCTCTGTAACGAACCGGAATCCGGTCAGGATTTACTGTTTGAAGAACTCGCCGAAGCGGATACCACTCGACGCTGGGATCGCAAGCGCGACGTACGTCTGGGCTGGAACGTCGTGCGGGGCGATCAAGACACGGCCCTATCCGCAACGGCACGCGAACGCGTCGAGTGGTTTCGCGCGTTGCGTGAAACCTGGACGATGCAGTGGCAATGCATGACGCTCGGTTCGCTTGCCGCAACCGTTTTTTCCGAGGGGCTCGCACGCCGCGGCCGGCCCGGGTCCGCACGAGCGCGCAATCAAGAACGCAATATTCGCCGCCTGATGCAGCGCATCAACGAATTCCAAGCCCGCTTTCCGCACGCCGGCTTGGCGGATTTTCTTGAATATGCATCGGCCCGGACGTCCACCTCGCTTGAGGCATGCGAAGAGCAAACGGACCCCACGGTCGTGCGAATCATGAGTATTTCAGCCGCTACCGGCGCGCAATTCGATCACGTCTTTCTCCCGAATGCGCGAGCCGGTTCGTTTCCGCAATACTACGTTCCCGACGCATTTCTTTTTAGTCCGAGCTTGGGCATGATCGCAAAGGAGAACGTCGGCGAAGCGAAGGCCGCGCGAACGGCGAAGTTTACCTACTACATGTACCGTGCCAAAACGCGCGAGTCGTACAACCGCGAAGAACGCCGCGCATTCGTCTACGCCATGCGGCGCGCGCGCAAGAGCGTTACGGTTACCGCGAGCGAACGCCCAACGCGCGGCATTACCTCCCCTGAATTTCTAAGCGAGTTGCAGGCGGCGCGGCTGCCGGGCAGCGTCGATGTTTCCGACCAGTGGCGTCCCGCAAACTCGGTGTACGGCTCCGCCGTTTCCTAATCGCGTGGAATTAAATGCGATACCTTTCCCCGTCTACGCCCGCGACGTTTTGCCGCTCACTAAGGGTCTGTGGGCCGGGCAGCGCGATTTTGAGACATACGTCGCGCAGACCGGCGAAATTGCCGCCTCGGGCTACGGAAAAAAATTCTATCAGACGCTAGGCCTCTATGAGGGCCGGCGTCTTGTCGCTTCGTGCAAGCGGTACGAGCGCACGCTGCATCTCGGCGAACAACTCCTGCGCGCCATCGGTATCGGCGCCGTTTTTACGCCCGCGGATTTGCGCGGTAGCGGTTACGCAAGCGTGATGCTCGCGATGCTGCTCGACGAAGCGCGCGCAAACGGGGCGCACGTCGCGTATCTGTTTTCGGACATTCATCCGTCGTTCTACGCGCAGATCGGATTTGCCGAGTTGCCCTCACGTGCGATTTCGCTGCGTGCAGATTCACTTGCGCGCTCGCGAATAACCGTCGCGAACGCGCAAGCCTCAGACTGGACCGGCATTCGTCGTTGCTACGATAGCGGCGAGAAAGAACGCGCGTGGGGATTTACGCGGGCACCCCTGGTTTGGAATTGGATCCGCTTGCGCCGCGAACATGGATCCGAGCAACCCGGCGGCACCCCCGTGCAACTGGTTATTCGTAGCGGCTCGCGCGTCATCGCGTACGTGCTCGGCGCGCGCGATATCAAACGGGACGCGCTCATCGTCGAAGAATACGGGTTCGCAAGCCTCGAGGGTCGCGCCCGCATTCCGGCTCTTTTGCGAAGCGCCGCCGGCGATTTGCGGCGCGTCGTCGGGTGGCTTCCGCCGCAGAATGCGCGCGAACTTCTGCCGCGCGGATCGGTGCGCAAGCGAAAAGACGCGATTCTCATGATGGCGCCCCTAAGCGCACTCGGAAAAAAGCTGCTCGCAACGGCGACGACCTCCGCCACCCTCGACGGCGTTTGGTCCGCCGATCATATCTAAGCTATTTGGAGCAGTCGAGGTGAACCCGGAAGCTCGGATCCTTGACCGTGTAGTGCACGTACGAGTTGTACTTGGGATCGACGGCGATCAGCAATTTCACCGGTTTGACATTCGCATCTGCGGGCGGATCGAAACGCAGCGTGGTTGTGGCTTTGCCGCCCGGCGGCAACTTTAGGGTACTCAATTCCTCGCGGAAATTTGTCGTGCTGATGTTGAGGTTGCGGATGCTGCCGTCGCTCAAAGCGAGGTCGATTCCCTGACCGTTAATCGCGGCAAAACCCGAATCCGCAGTCGTGAGCGAATCGTGCGACCCGTTTCGCACTTCCAACCTTACCTCAGAACCCGATGCACTCACATTCGTGACGCGGATTCGCCATATGCCGTCGAAGAGCCACGTATTCATGCACCCTTCGACCGACGCCCGCGCGTTCGTGCCCCCCGCCGCTGCCGGCGCAATCTTTGCCGACGCGGCGGTATGTGACGCGAAGGAAAACGAGAGCGCAATTGAGGCGAGAGCGACCGCAGATATTTTTTCCATTTGCGTTACGGTCCGATCGCAACGCCGGCTGCTGCGTTGATGCCGGTGATCGTTCGGACGGGCGCCGTATTTCCGGTTGCATTCGGTGCGAAGATGCCGATGGTTCCACCGTATGATGAGAAGCCGTAGTTGGCGACGTACATGTAACCGGCCTTATCGAAGTCGATTTGATGGGGCGCGGCGAGTCCCGTCGCCGGTCCCGAA
>JALZBM010000142.1 GCA_030947385.1 Vulcanimicrobiota bacterium | reverse complement strand
TGGCGGCAATGCCGTGCGCGTAGCCGCGCGGCTTGATCCATCCGGCCGGGTGAAGAATGTCACTCATGCGTAGTCTGCCGCGACGGTGGCGTCGATCCCGGCGGGGAGTCTGGCGGCTTGGAAGACCAGTGTGAGCGCTGCAGTGATGCAGATGTTCAGCACGGCCGCGTACAGTCCGATGTAACCAAGCAAAACATGACCACCGCCGAGCGGAAGCGGGAAGAGAACCTTAAATCCGGTTGCATAGGCCATCCATGTGCTTGCGATAATACCACACGCCCAGCCCGTCAACAGGGCCTTGGGGTGGAACCAGCGCGTAAAGAGGGCGCATGCCGTGGCCGGAAACGTTTGCAGCATGAGGCTACCGCCGAGCAACTGCAAGTAAATCGCATACTGCACCGGCAAGAAGAGGCTGATTAAAAGGCCGGCTCCGCAAACGCCGATACATAACAGCTTTGCATTGCGCGTGTCGGAGGCGGGGCGGGTTGCGTGAAACTGCGCAAAAACGTTGCTGGCAAAAAGATTGGCGCTGCCGATCGCCATGATGGCCGCCGGAACGAGCGCGCCGATAACGATTGCCGCAAATGCAATCCCCAAGAACCATTCGGGGAAGAATGCACGGAAAAGGAGCGGAATGGCGAGGTTCGGGTCTTTCGTGTGGATGCCCGCGGCAAGCGCGCAATAGCCGAGGAGAGCAAGGAGCGCGAGGACGATTGAATACAACGGCAGCAACGCCGAGTTTCGTTGGATAACCAATTTGCTTCTTGCGCTGAGCAGGCTCGTCACGGAGTGTGGATAGAGAAAGAGCGACATTGCCGATCCGAACGCAGCCGACGCGTACGCGAAATATTGAGCGGGAGCGAGAACGAGCGCACCCGGCGGCTTATGCGTTGCGAGCGCAGCGCCGGCCGCTTCGAAGATATGTCCCCACCCGCCGAGTTTGGCGGGAATAATGGTGACCGCGGCAATAATCGTCACGTATAGCAGTGAATCCTTGACGAACGCAATCAACGCCGGCGCGCGCAAGCCGCTCGTGTACGTGTAGGCGGCAAGGATTGCGAACGCAGTAATCAGCGCCACGCGCTCGGCTGCGACGGCGCCGGCCCCACCGTACTGCGCGAAAATAACTTGCATGCCGATAAGCTGAAGCGCGATGTAGGGCATGGCCGCTACGAAACCGGTAACGGCGACGGCGATTTCGAGGGAGCGGCTTCCAAAGCGGTCGCGCACGAAATCCGCAATCGTAACATAGCCGCGGTTTTTCGCAATCACCCAGAATCGCGCCATAACGACGAACACGAACGGGTACGCAATGGTCGTGTAGGGCACGGCGAAAAACCCGAACGCGCCCGTGCCGAACACGAGGGCGGGAACGGCGATGAACGTGTAGGCCGTATACAGATCGCCACCGAGGAGAAACCAACTGACGACGGTTCCGAATCCGCGGCCGCCGAGCGCCCACTGTTCGAAATTGGCAAGGTCCGCGTTTCCCCAACGGGCCGCAAGAAAGCCCATCACCGTTACGGCTGCGATGAGGAAGATGAAGATCATAAAGCCGCTAGACATCGTCGCGGCCCTTAGTGACGGTGAGGACGAACCAAACGATCAGCGCAGCAAGTACGACCCAGACGAGTTGATACCAATAGAAGAAAGGAAAGCCCGCAAGCGCGGGGTCGCGACGGTTAAAAAACGGCGGCCACAACGTAGCGATAAACGGAAGCAGCAGCAGCCAGTACCACGCGCGTCGTCTCATTCGACGGCGTTTTTCTCACTGCCGGTCACTCAACCTCTCCATCGCAGGGGTTCGCAGCGCCCAAAGCGCCGTCAACGAGACTTTGCCGAGCATTTGCGATGGAGCCGACCTGAGTTTGAATGGCGCATAGCGAAACGGATGCAGCAATGACTGATGGGCCCGTCTGCGCCGTTGTATAGCGTCGTCTTGAAACGCATGACGTCGGCCCTTGCAGAAATCCGAAATCAGGCAGCTATTGCCGCGGCGCTGAGTGCGGCGATCGCGCTTGTGTCGGGGCGCTTCCGCTCGTCCAACTTTAACAATTACGTGC
The DNA here is from genome assembly GCA_030947385.1 of Vulcanimicrobiota bacterium. Taxonomy (GTDB): domain Bacteria; phylum Vulcanimicrobiota; class Vulcanimicrobiia; order Vulcanimicrobiales; family Vulcanimicrobiaceae; genus JACRUB01. Next base: position 4,098 of record JALZBM010000142.1, on the reverse strand, counting down.
GCCTGGCCGACGCATGGACGCACGGTCACACCTGGATCGACTGGCCGGGACGGTGGATGGATGCCGCGGTCTATAACGGAGCGCATTATACGGTAGATGGGCCGTTGCCGGCGCTTTTTGCGCTGCCTTTCGCGCCGTTCTTACACAATCAAACAAATCAAACATATATCGCGATCGCGGTGTGCGCCGCGATGATCGCGGTGGCCTATTCGCTCCTCGCGCGGCTCGGTGTGAACTTGCCGGGCCGGATTTTTCTAACCGTATTTCTCTTTGCCGGCACGGATGTGTGGTGGTGCGCGGAACTCGGCGACGTGTGGTTCCTCGCGCACTTGAGTGCGATGCTCTTTACCTTTCTTGCGGTAGGGGAGTGCCTAGGAAAAAAGCGCGCGCTACCCGTGGCCCTCTATGCGTTTTGCGCGTTCGAATCCCGTGCACCGCTACTCTTTGCGGTTCCGCTCTATGCGTATCTGCTGTGCGCGGATCCCGCACTCGAGACGAGCGTGCTGCGCGCGCAAAAGCTCGTGCCGTTTGGCGCCGGTTTGTTCGGCGGCCTACTGATGTGGGTCGGGTATAACGAATGGCAATGGGGATTGCCCTACGATATCGGCCACACGCTCTATTACCACCAGGACGGTTGGGGAAGCCCAATCGGCTCGCCGTTCTCGCCGGCGTTTCTGCCCTATCAGCTGTATTCGTTTTTCATTCAAGGCCCGGCGTACGTCGAGTACCTCCAGCATCCGATGTGGCCGTATTTCCGGTGCGATCCAAAGGGTATCGCGCTCACGTTTACGAGCCCGGCCCTCGCGCTGGCATTTTTTGCGCGGCGTCCGCGCGGCTGCACGGTCATGCTGTGGTTGACCGCACTTTTGGTAGCCGCGCCGGATTTTCTCTACTATTTAAATGGATGGTATCAATTCGGGATGCGGCACTTGCTGGATTTTGTGCCGTTCGTCTTCTTGCTGATGGCTTTTGCGGTCCGCGAGCGAGTGCCGGCTTGGGGAATAGCACTCATCTGCTGGTCTGCGGCGATGGGCGCGTGGGGCGTCTGGTACTGGAACGTGTTCTTCAGAACCGGCAATTGATGGCTACGGTTGGTGTAGCCAGCTGAAGATAACCGGTCTTGGGATCGGATTTTGGGATTCCCACGCGGCCAAGCAGTCGCCGTCGCCGGCTTGGCGGTGAGTACAGCTTTGGAGCGTCCGGCCGGCAGCTTCGGGATGGTCGCGATACCAAAGAACGGGCGCCATATGCAAGCGGTAGCCGACGGTCTGCATCAGCATGAAGAGTGAAAACACGAGAAAGGCAAGAAAAACGCCGCCTGGGCTCGACTGAGCGCCGGGCCGGCTCGTTATCTGCGGCATACCAATGAAGGTTTGTGCAACGCCTCCCGATTCTTCTCGAAAAGGCGGCCAGGCTAAATCGCATTGACTCCAAGGGTCCCTCTTGCTATAATTCCCAGGTTCCGGCCCACCCCGAGGTGAGGCCGCTTTTCTGTGTGTATGTACCTAGTCTCTAGGAGTTTGAGTGCCAACAATTAGCCAGCTGGTCCGCGTGGGCCGCGAAAAGGTTCAAAAGAAGGTCAAGACGCCGGCATTCCGCGTCGTTCAGACCGGACCCAAGCCCGGACATCCGGATTTGCCGCTGCGCACGTTCAACGTTGCGGGCAATCCGCAGCGCCGCGGCGTTTGCACTCAAGTCAAAACGATCACTCCGAAGAAGCCGAACTCCGCGCTTCGTAAGGTTGCGCGCGTGCGCTTGACCAACGGGCAGGAAGTGACGGCATACATTCCCGGCATTGGCCACAACTTGCAAGAGCATAGCGTCGTGTTGATCCGCGGCGGGCGTGTCAAAGATCTTCCGGGCGTCCGGTATCACATTATTCGCGGCACGCTCGATACATCGGGTACCGCAAATCGCAAGCAAGGCCGTTCGAAGTACGGCGCCAAGCGCTCCGCCAAGAAATAAGGATGAGTTAATTGCCACGTAAAGGACCGGCTCCGAAACGGCAGATTCTGCCCGACCCGAAGTTCAATTCGAAAGTGCTCGCGCGCTTCATCAACAAAGTTATGCTCTGCGGCAAAAAATCGACTGCGGAACGTATCACTTATGATGCCCTCGAATTGATTCAAGATAAGATGGGCAAGGATCCCATGGACGTCTTTTCGCAGGCGTTGTCCAACGCGATGCCGCTCGTCGAAGTTCGTCCCCGCCGCGTCGGTGGCGCAACCTATCAGGTCCCGATGGAAGTTCGCCCCGACCGCCGCCAAGCGATGGCGATGCGCTGGCTCATCGGATTTGCGCGCAAGCGTCCGGGCCGTTCGATGGAAGAGAAGCTCGCGGGCGAACTGATGGATGCCGCCAATAATCTCGGCGCCGCGATCAAAAAGCGCGAAGACACGCACAAGATGGCCGAAGCGAACAAAGCTTTCGCCCACTACCGCTGGTAATGAAGAAATAAGCATGGCGACGAAAGAATTGGAGTCCAAGAAGCCCCGTACGACGGGCGGCTTCGAACTCCAGAACACGAGAAACATCGGCATTGCCGCCCATATCGACGCCGGCAAGACGACCGCGACCGAGCGTATTTTGTATTACACCGGCCGCACGCACAAGATCGGCGAAGTCCATGAAGGCGCTGCCACCATGGACTGGATGGTTCAAGAGCAAGAGCGGGGCATCACGATCACGTCGGCCGCAACCGCCTGCACGTGGCGCGATACGCGCATCAACATTATTGATACGCCTGGGCACGTGGACTTCACCGTTGAAGTGGAACGTTCGCTCCGGGTCCTCGACGGACTCGTGGCGCTATTTGATTCAGTGGCCGCGGTTCAGCCCCAATCCGAGACCGTTTGGCGCCAAGCCAACAAGTACAAAGTTCCCCGGATCATCTTCGTCAACAAGATGGACCGCATGGGTGCTGACTTCTTTAACGCCGTCTATAAGATTCGCGAGCGCCTGGGCGCACGCGCGACGCCGATCCAAATACCGGTCGGAGCGGAAGACCAATTTAAGGGCGTCGTCGATCTCTTCACGATGAAGGCCATCATCTACACCGACGACATGGGCTCGGTGATGGAATCGGCCGACATTCCGGCGGACCTGTTGGAGACCGCTACGAAGTGGCGCCACGACCTTATCGAAGCGATCGCCGAATCCGACGAAGAACTCGCCGAGCTGTTCTTAGAAGGTAAAGAGATTCCGGACGACGTGCTCAAGCGCGCGCTGCGTACCGCAACGATTAGCGGCAGCGTGCTGCCGATGCTCTGCGGTTCCGCCTTCAAGAATAAAGGCGTTCAGCCGTTGCTCGATGCGATCGTGGATTATTTGCCCTCACCGATCGAAGCTAAAGTGATTACCGGAATCGATCCCAAGACGGATTTGCCGATCACGCGCGAAGCCGATGACGATCAGCCCTTTGCGGCGCTGGCCTTTAAGATCGCTACCGACCCGTACGGGAATCTGACCTATTTCCGCGTCTATTCGGGAACGCTGAACAAAGGCACGTACCTGTTCAATGCGCGTACCGGCAAAAAAGAGCGCATCGGACGCATCTTGCGCATGCATGCGAACCACCGCGAAGATATCGATGCCATCGGAGCGGGCGACATCGCAGCCGCGGTCGGTTTAACCGACACGCGCACCGGCGATACGCTGTGCGATGAGAAGAACCCGATCATTCTGGAGAACATCGTCTTTCCCGAGCCGGTCATCCATCAAGCAATTGAGCCCAAGACCAAAGGCGACCAGGATAAGCTCGGTATCGCTCTGACGCGTCTGGCCCAAGAAGATCCGACCTTCCGGATGCGTACCGACGAAGAGACGCAGCAAACGATTATCGGCGGCATGGGCGAGTTGCATCTCGAAATTATCGTGGACCGTCTGCGGCGCGAGTTTAGAGTTGAAGCCAATGTCGGCAAACCGCAGGTCGCCTACAAAGAAGCCATTACCAAGACCGTCGAAAAACAAGGTAAGTTCGTTCGTCAATCCGGTGGTAAAGGCCAATACGGCGACGTCTGGATCCGCGTCACACCGGGCGAGCCCGGGAGCGGCTACGTGTTCGAGAACAAAGTCGTCGGCGGTTCGATTCCCAAGGAG
>JALZBM010000141.1 GCA_030947385.1 Vulcanimicrobiota bacterium | reverse complement strand
GACGACATCTTCGTTTCGGAAGGTCAGCCCGAAGAGCGCGATCACCATAAGCAGCGGTACGACGGTGTAGCCGATCTCCAGGGGGGTGTTGCCACTGAACTGCGCCGGAAGCTCCTCGGCGCGGCGTCGCCAGATAATCGGGGGCGCCAGGATGAGAGCTATGACCACAACGGCAACAAAAACGCCCACATAGAAGAAGACCGACCAATTCATGTGAAGGACATGTGCTTGATCCGTCGCCCCGCTCGGCAGACCGTACTTTCCACAGCCGGCCAAGGCCAAGAGGAGCGACGCCAAGACCGCCGCCCGGGCTCTATGCATTGCTGCCGATGACCCGCACCACAAAGTACAAGACTCCCATGCCCAAGATCCACGCGACGAGACCTTCTGCGACCGGACCCAGACCAGCGGAACTCACGCCGCCGATCTGCGGAGCGCCGCTTTGCAAATGGCGTACGTAGCGCACGATGTCGTTGAGATCGCGTTCCGAGAGCGTGCGCGCGTCGAATTGCGGCATCATCCCGGGTCCCGTTCGGACAGCTTCCGCAAGTTGCAAAGCCGTCGCTCGATCCAGCGATGGCGCAATCCATCCGTAGCCGATCGCGCTGCCCGCACCCGTTGCACCGTGGCATGCTGCGCAGTTGCCCATAAATAGGGTGCGTCCCCGCCCGAGGTTGCCTGAAGTATCGACGTGCGGCAGCACTTGGCTTCCGCGAGAGTGCGACATGACAAAATCGGTAATCTGCTTGATTTGAAGAGCATCGAACAACGATCTCTCGTGCATATCCTGAATGTGGGGAACGCTTGCGGGCATCCGCCCCGTGCTCAACCAAAAATCCACCGACGCCCGGCTTGCACTGGTCAGCTTCGGCGCGCGTGCGCTTCCCTCCATATTCGCGCCATGACACGCAGAGCAGTGAATCGCAAAAAGCTTGCGGCCCTCATCAACGTTCGCGCCGGCGCCCATGGGCATCGCCACAGCAACGAGTGCCAGAACGACAAGCACACCGCGTGCGCCGATCCGGCGTTCGTGGTATCCCCACATTGCCGCGAGCACCATGAAAACGATAAAGAGCAGAAGCCCTCCGGCGATCCACATGAGCGCGCTACCGTTCTGCTGATCCCACAGCGCGGCTGCAACTGAGCCTTGGGTACCGATATAATGCTGGTACAACACGTGCCGTGTCTGGTAGAGGGCGAGGCCCAAAAACGCACTCGGCGGCATGGCGGTGAGAACGTAAACGATGCGCAACGGAAAATTCATCGGCCAGGAAACCGGCCCGATATGGATGACGGATTGCCAAAAGAGGAGGGCGAAGCCAAAAAACAAGGCGTGCTCGACCAGGTGGACGGGTGGCCGCTCCAACGCCGTTTCATATAGCGCTGAGAGATGCGCTCCCCACATGACCGCCATAAAGAAGATCCAGGCACAGAGTGGAAACGTCAGGATGCGCCAGGGGACCGAGCGCAACAACCTTGCCCACCGTCGGGCATAAACGGTATTGCACGCACCGAGCAACAACGCGATCGGCGCGCTTAAGAGTATAAGCGGCGCCGCAACGTAGACGAGAATCATGTGCTGCGTCATATGGTACAGAAACGACGCATCAGCCCATGTCTCGAGCGGTGTTCCCAGCGCCACAAACAGGCTAACCCCGCTCCCGGCAAAGGCTGCTACGTACCAGCGGTTAAACGGTTTTGCATGCCGCGAGTTATAGCGCATCACGAGGTGCGCATAGACGGATAGCGCGGTCAGGAGCCCTACAGCAAGCGCCAAGTTCATGGCCGCCGTTCGCTTTCGGTCTCCGGGCGCCGCGTAAAACCTCCCGTTTCCGTTCGTACATACTCAATGCGTGAGTCCGGAAGTTTGAGCGCGTTGCGGCGAGCGCGTATTTCGCGCGCAACTTGGTACGCTACCAGACCGGCGATGACCGGCAGGACGAAGACGAGCACTTGAAAGATGGCGACGATGCGTTCGACCGGAATCGAGAACAACTTTGCGGCTATATCATCGCCGCCGGCGAAGGTCAGGACGATGGCAAACGTGAGCACCGCGGCCCCGACTCCCGTTCGCAGCGGAGCGTCCGACGGATGATCAAGCAGTTGATGCGGTGCGCCATCTCGGGTGAAGCGCCGTTCGATGAACGGCCACAGGTACAACAGCGAGAAGAACGCGAGCGGTAATAATACGCCCGTCCAAAACGGGGAAGGCACGCTATGGTTGAACAGATGTAGTTCCCAGTTGGGACCTAGGCGAAGCGCTCCTTCGAGCCACCCGATGTACCAATCCGGCTGCGCGGGCGCACTAACGTTAGCCGGATCGTACGGACCGTATGACCAGATCGGATTGATCTCGAAAAACGCGCCTAAGCCCACCATGACCGCAAAAACCGCAAACATGAGGCCGATGGATTTCAGGGCGTAATTCGGCCACAGCGGGGAGCCGACGACGTTGTGCTCGGTTCTTCCGGGACCGCGGAATTGCGAATGCTTTTGGCGCCAAATGATTGCCAGGTGAGTTGCCATAGCGCCCGCCAAGAGCGCCGGCAAAAACAAAATATGGGTTATGAAAAGGCGGCTGCTGGTTTCGGCCGCGGGGAAATTCCCGCCGAAGAACATGAACGCGAGGTATCCGCCAAGGGTCGGAACAGAAAGGAGAACGGAATAGGCAATGCGCAGTCCGGTGCCCGAAAGAAGATCGTCGGGCAATGAGTATCCTGTAAAGCCCGCAGCCAGGGCTAAGACGAGCAGCGTTACGCCGATCACCCAGTTTATCTCGCGTGGCCGGCGGAAAGCACCGGTGAAGAAGACGCGGCACATGTGCAGCGCGATAGCCGCAACGAAGACCAGCGCGGCCCAGTGATGTGCCTGTCGCATCAATAATCCTGTGCGCGTGTCTAAGGACAACCGCATCACCGACTCGTATGCGGCCGACATCTTGGCGCCTTGTAACGGCAGGTAGGAACCTGCATACCGTAGGTGCGTGCCCGACGCGTCAAAGAAGAATCCGAGAAATGTCCCCGAGAGAACCAAGAACGCAAAACAGTAGAGCGCGATTTCCCCAAGCATAAAAGACCAGTGGTCCGGGAACGCTTTGCGCAGCCCCGCCTTGAGAAAGTGCGAACTGCCCAGGCGGTCATCCGCCGCGAGAACCAGCCGTCGGATCACGAGCGTTGCCAAAATCCGGGACCGATGGGCTCTCGAAAATCGCTCTGCGCGCGCAAGTAGCCGTCTGCATCGATTTTCAGCGGAAGTTGGGGCAACGCGCGCCCTGCCGGCCCTGAAATAGGTCGAGCTTGGTTTACGACATCAAATACGGACTGATGACACGGACACAGTAGCTCGTACGAGCTTGCCCGATAGAGACCAACGGGACAACCGGCGTGCGTGCAAACTTTAGAGAACGCCGCGTAGCCGTGTGGTGACCACGAGGCGCGCGTTTGGGTCGCCCGGATTGTTCCGGGGGGAACGCGCAGCAGCAAGGTCTGCGAAGTCGCGTCTCCCACATTGCCGTCGGGGAAGACGGTGATAACGGACCCAACTTCAAGTTCCGATATGTTCACCGGAGTGCCGTCGTCTCGGACTAACCGCGCGCCGCTCGTCCACTTCGTGTGGTAGAGCCCCTCACCGAATTGCGGCGCAAGCGAACGAAATGGAAACAGTGCTGCCAGTCCGAGCGCGCCGATCGCGCCAAAGAAAAAACGCACCAAGAAACCGCTGCGTTCCAGGTCACCGGCTCCGCGTTCGAGCGTCTGCTCAGCCGCGGTGCGGTCGGTTTCATCCGAGGGGTAATCATCGATCAAGTTCACTGTTTGGCGTTGCGGCAGAGCGTGCAGCGCCCAAAGAACGATTCCCGTTGCGAGCGCCGCTAAAGCGACGAGGAGCCCGAGGCCTGCAACCTTTGTGGAAAAGTTCAAGGCGTACGCGATCATGAAAAAGACACTCGCGATAACGGTCAGCGAAAAGGCCACGACAATACCGAGAAGCTTCATCGAATTAAATAAATGGCTCCCCAAATTCCGACCCACACGACGAAAACAAAATGCCAGTAATAGGTAATGGCCTCCGCTCCGGCCCGGTGATTAGTGCGAAACGCGCCTGACTGTAAACCGAAGAAGAGGGCGCCAAGCAACACGATGCCTACCAGCACGTGCAGCGCGTGAAAGCCCGTCATCGCGTAGAAGATCGAACCATATGCGTGGGTGCCGACGTAAAAGCGGTTCTTGCTCCAGCCGTGCATTGCGATTCCTAAGAAGGCGACGCCAAGCAGAATGGCAGCCGCTAACCACCCCCTGGCCGCACCGGCTCGGTTTCGCGAAAGCGTTCGCGTTACGAGCAACACTGCCGCGCTGGAGAATGCGAGCAGCAACGTTCCAACGCCGGACTCGAGAAGATTTAAATGAACGTCCGCGGGTGGCCAGACGGCCGTTTCACCACGCAGATCAAAGTACGCCGCGAACAGCCCTGCAAAAAACATCAGTTCCGACGCCAGAAAAATTACGACTCCGAACACCAGGGGGTGGGCCCGCAACCCGAGCGGCCGCAACGACGAGTCGCGTGTCACCTCACGCACGCTTGAGTTCGCCTTGCGCAAGTCTCCTGAGTGCGGCCGGCGCCTCCGCCTCGTGGGCCCCGATGAACGCTGCCAGGCCCGTCCGTAAATTGTCCATCGTCTGTTCGCCCAAAACTTGAGAACAGCGCTGCTCGATCTCTTCAATAATCTTGAAGGAGTCCAACATGAGTTTCCATCCGGCGTCGGTGAAGCGCACCGTCCTTGAGCGCGCGTCTTGCTCATCGTTCTCGATAACTAAGTAGCCGCGTTCTTGCAATTCCTTGGCGAGTTGGCCGGCTGCTTGTTTGGTCATGTTCGCCCGTGCAGCGAGTCCGCTTAACGAGTTGCCGTCCAGATCCAAGTTTGCCAGAAGCGCGGCGTGTGTCAAACGCACATCCTGGCTTTGATCGCCGCCCACACGCCTGGACCGAACGATAGACCGCGCATCGGCGCAATCGTGAAATACTGGAAGACGATGCCTAGGATATATGCGAGGGCGTAATCGCCGATGAACTCCGCGCTCAAGACCGACCCCGCGACGGCGATTCCAGCGATAAAGATGGTGGATTCGGCGATGATGTCTCCGAGCGTACAGCCCGCGCCGCAGTGGGTAGCGCCTATCGCGACCGTGGCCCAAAACGGACGCTGTCGGGGTGCGGGACGTACGGCCGTATCGACGATATAGCCACAGGGCCAACGGACCGGCGTACAATGCCGTGATAGGCCAAACCCAATTCATGATCGGCATCTTTTGCGGATTGCGGACCAAATCGACGCCAATAGCTAGCCCAGATAACAGCGCGACCATGAGGGCTAACCAGGCGATGATGACTATGGCATCGCCCCTTGTTGTTGGAGGACTTTGAAGCGCACCGCCTTTAAGTCGAACATCTCCGGTTCCAATTCACTTAACCGGTTATTCCTCATATGGCTACACCATTCGGTGCCAGATTCCACCTTCCGGCCCTGCTGAAAAAGCCGTTTGGAATCAACGACTTACGATATCGCGTCAACTCACGAAGTTCGCGAATCTCTTTTGGTGGAACAAGCGTGCGGCGCTCGTAAAGTCGTGCAAGAGCCGCGCCCTGAGCAGGTTGCGTCCGCGTGCGATCATGGGGCTTCTCCCTTCGTTGAAACGTCGGCCGGCGATACCGCAACCCGCAACGGCGGCATGCCGACGATATCGTATGTTGCCGACGCGATACCGATGCCGGCTTCATCGAAGGCGCCAAGGATGTCGCGGCTCATCGCGTCCTTGAGCTCACGCGCCCCGTGAGCCGGAGCGACGAAACGCAGTCCGAGTTCAAGCCAATTGTCGGTGATCCGATAGAACACGCGAGGTGTGAGTTCGGCCGGCGGCATCGCGTAGCTCCGCATCATTGACTGTATTGCGGCCTGACCACGGGTGCGCAGCTCCTTCGTATGGGATTCGGCAACGTCGAGAAGGATGTGTTCCGCCCTAGTGCGATCGTCGCTGTAGGCGATCGGAAGTGTCATCTCTTCCCAAATCAGCGGGAAGTCGCGGCTATAGTTATAGACGGGTTCTGTGAAGATCACGCTATTGCTGACGCTGACGATGCGCCCGGTAAACTGCCGCCCCGTGACCCACATGGCGGGCGCCGCGCTCTGCAC
>JALZBM010000140.1 GCA_030947385.1 Vulcanimicrobiota bacterium | reverse complement strand
CCAGATTAAGGATCAGCAACACGAATGCAACACCGCCGCCGATCGCGAGCCACAGCAGCGTGCTTTCCGCAAAAAGCCCGCGGGAGAAAACTTGACCCAGTAGGGACAGCGTGCCGGCAAACGCGGGGCCGCCGCCCTGCCAAATCAACACGCTCAACCACACCGCGAGCGCAATGAGACTTCCCAGTACCCACGTCTCCCAGATCTTGATCGGAAATGCGGGACGGTAGACCGTCGAGGCCAGAATGTTTGCGCGCATGCCCTTCGGCGGCTCTTCCAGCGGGAGAGCAAAGAGCAGGCGGTCGAGATCGTCGTACGGGTCGTGGTTCATTCTGGTACCTCAGTGTGGTGCTCGGTCAGAAGCTTGCGTAATTGTTCTTTTGCCCGGAAAAGGTGCGTTTTCACGGTTCCCATCGGAACGCCCAGGACCGTCGCGATCTCATCGTACTGCTTTCCTTGCAAATGGTACAGCGCGATCACGGTGCGGTATTTTTCGGGCAGACGGTCGATGGCAGCCCGCAGGCGCCGGGCTTCGTCGGATGCGATTGCGGTGGCTTCCGGCCCGGGCGCCGCGTCGGCCCGGTCGGGAAACTCTTCATTTGAATACCGCTTGCGACGTGCGAGGCGGTCGCAGCAGACATGGTAGGCAATTGCAAATATCCAGGTCGAGAATTTGGCGCCGGGCTTAAAGGTCCTCAGACTGCGGAAGGCTTTGAAGAACGCTTCCTGCGCGACGTCGCGCGCTTCTTCGCCGTCGCGAACCGTGCGGTACGCGAGATGGTAGACCGCGCGGTCATAGCGCTCGACGAGGGTAGTAAACGCCTGCGGGTTTCCCGCGAGCGTCGCGGCAACCAATTCGGAATCGTCAGGCGGCTTCGCCGGCGTAGATATCACCGGTGCCTCCAAAAGCGCTGCAGCCACACCCTAGCTACGCCGCAGCGCCGGGCATGTTTCAGCCGCCGGCCTGAAACATGCGGCCTCCCGCACCGTATGTGAGTCAGCATCCCAAACATCGTTCGGAGGCACCATGATCACCCCGGCAGATCAACCTAAAAAAGACCATCGTTCGTTCGGCAGACTACCCCTTCCCTCGACTTTCGCCGGCTGGGGCCCGCGGATCTAGCCGTGAGTACGCGAGCGAAAATCATCGGCACGCTCTTTGCCGTAGAAGTCGCGCTTTTCGGCGCGATTGTCTACTTCCTGGGCGGCGCGCCGACGCATGCGGCGTCCGTGAATATCGGCGGCGACCGGATCGTCGCCGCGATCGATGCCGGCAGCGCTCCGCACGTCGTCGTAAGCGATCCCGATTCGCGCGTCGTGCTTTCCGTTTCGAACGACGGCCGCGTTCGCGTAACGGATCGTTCCCTATTACACGGCTGGATGCTCGGCGGTCCGCACGAAATCCCGCCGGTTCGCGTGACGCGCACCGAAGACGGCGTGCGCATCGAGCGCGCGGCTTACGCGCAACATCGTTTCATGATGTTCGGAAGTTCCACCGAGCGCGTAGAAATTGAATTGCCGGCGCAAGCGTCCGTGGATGTCGTAAAGTCGTCGGGGAGCAACGCAAGCGGTCTGCAGGGAACGCTGGCTATTCGTTCGCAAGATGGCCGCATCGAGATGCACGACATGACGACGGCGTCGATCACCGCGCATAGCGACGACGGCCGAATCATTCTGGACGGCGCGCTCCAGCCGAACGGCCACTATATCCTTTCAACTGCGGACGGGCGCATTCGCGTACAATACCGGAACGCTGCGGGGCTCGCCATTCACGCGCACACGCAAGACGGATCGATTCGCATCGACGGGCGCCGCATCACCAACGACGATAGCGCCCCGACCTACGACGCGGCGGGCACTGCGGACGGCAAGCTCGACGCACAAACACAAAACGGGTCGATCACTATCAACACGACAGGAGTTAGGTAAACATGGATTTGAACGGAGCGTTTGCGGTCGTATTTATCTTCGGGCTACCGGTGATTGCGTTCATCATTCACCGCGTGCTCAAACATCAGGAACGAATCGAAATGATCCGTCACGGCATGGCGCCGTCGGCCGATTTCAAACCGACGTGGAACGTGCCGCCGCAGTCTGCGCCGATGCCGGGGCCGCAGCACTTCGTTTACGAAAATTACGCCGCCGCGCAAAACACGCTGCGCAAAGGCTTGACGACGGGAATGATCGGCCTTGCATTGTTTATCGGGTTATCGTTTATCGATCTCGGCCGGCCCGGACCGTGGCTGCTCGGCGGATTGATTCCCATGTTCGTCGGAATCGCGCAAGTGCTCATCGCGCTCATGTCGGGCGCGCGCTTTAACTTCGCACCCGGGGCTCCGTATCCGAATCAGCCGCCGAACGGAGCGATGCCCGGTCCGGAAAGACAACAGCAGGCGCCGCGCGACGTGACCCCCGGTCCGTACGCGTACCGGCCGGGAAATACGACGGAACTCGAACCGCCGGCGGCTCCACCGGATCGCCGTTTCTAGCCAGACAAAAGTAGCAGCTCACCTGGAAAGGAAAAGAGGCCGGTGTCCGCAGACGCCGCGCCTCTCTCTTTTGCTGCAGTTCCCGCGTTCGGGAGTCGGTGTTATCGGCTCGCGAAAGGGGTCATTTGCAGGAAACCAGGGCAATTGCCCATCCAGCGGTCGTTCTCGTGCGAACGAGATAACCGTCGGCAGTCCGGTCGTAGACCTGGTAGCCCGCTCTCAGCGCGTCAGCTAACGATTTGAAGACCATGAGACCTGCCATATTATTGGACCCCCCTTTCCGTATTTTTTACTTACTACCCATAGTAACGGCTAAATGATGCTTGCGGTTCACTAAATCCCGGATAAACTGATAAATTTTCGGTTACGACGCCTGCATGACCCAAACCCGCTAACCCAAATGGTTTCGCCGGTAACTGCGCCGAAGCAAAGTTGCATGCCCACGCTGCAATCCATCGCTGCGGTGCACGGAGCGCGCGTTCTCGACCGTACCGAGCTTGCTCCGGGAGTCATCGTTCTTAGTTTACACGCTCCGGAACTCGTTTACGTGACCCGTCCGGGTCACTTTGTCATGGTAACGCCGCCGGGTGGTCAAACCGCCGCAGTTGCGCTCGGTATCTACGAAGCGCAAGACGAGCGCGCGAGCATCATGTTTATCGTCGCCGGTGCGCGCACGCACGCGCTTGCCGGTGTCGCGCCGGGTGCAACGCTCGACCTCTTTGGACCGCTCGGAAACGGATTCGATCTCTGCGCCGCGCCACGCAACGTGGCGATTGTGGCCGGCGGCGTCGGCATTGCTTCGGTCTTGTTGCCGGCGCAAGCTCTTATCGCGGGCGGGGCGCGCGTGCGTCTTTTTTATGGCGCGCGAACCGAATCGCTGCTGGTCGACGCGCAAAAATTTAACGCTGCCGGCTGCGAAGTCATCACCGCAACCGACGACGGAACGTCGGGACATCATGGCTTCATCACCGAGGTTCTGGAAAGCAGCCCGGATCCGCCTGAATTGATTCTCGCCTGCGGACCGTCGCCGATGCTGCGCGCGGTGAGCCGCGTTTCGCGCGCGGCCGGCATACCCGCGCAACTCTCGCTCGAAGAAACATTCGCATGCGGCGTGGGCGCATGTTGGGGATGCGTCGTCCCGATCGATCGCGCAAGCGCGCAAGCGCCGCGCTTTCCAATGCTTTCAACCGACGGGAACAACAGCCACAGCCCGGTGTATGCGCGCATCTGCAAAGAAGGCCCGGTGTTCTGGGCGCACGAGCTACGCTGGTGACTTCTCACCCTGAGCTTGTCGAAGGGCGCGTGGTAGAATGACCGTTGAAGTGAAAGGCGTCGATCTCTGCGTAAAACTTGGAAAGTTGGAGTTGCCTTTTCCGACGTTGATGGGGAGCGGATGTTACGGTTCGGGTGAAGAGTACGCGGCGTTTGTCGATCTCGCGCAACTCGGCGCCGTGGTCCTGAAAAGCGTTACGAGGATGCCGCGCCTCGGAAATCCGACGCCGCGCCTGGTTTCTACGCCGGCCGGCATGCTTAACGCGATCGGGTTGCAAAATCCCGGCATCGATTTCTATCTCGAGCATGAAGTCCAGAAGTTTGCGTCGCGCCCGTGCGTGATTATCGGCAGCGTTGCGGGGTTTTCGGTCGAGGATTACGGTTACGTAACGCAGCGGCTGGCGGCGCGTCCGGAAATTGCCGGCATCGAGATCAACATCTCGTGTCCGAACGTTGCGGCCGAGGGTGAAACGTTTGCCTGCGACCCGAAGCTAACGAGACGCGTTGTCGAACTCGCGCGCAGCGTGACGGATAAGACGCTGATTGTCAAACTCTCTCCCAACGTTACCAATATCGCGCATATCGCAGCTGAAGCCGAAGCCGCAGGTGCCGATGCACTTGCCGTAATCAACACGGTTCGCGGTATGGCAATCGACGTAAATACGTGGAAGCCGCGCTTGGGAAATGTTACCGGCGGTTTGTCTGGCCCCGCGATCCGGCCGATTGCAGTGCTTGCGGTGTACGAAGTTGCGCGCGCGGTAAACATTCCGATCGTCGGCCAAGGCGGAATCGAAACCGTCTCGGACGCGCTGGAATTTTTTCTTGCGGGCGCGAGTGCGGTATCGATCGGAACCGCAAATTTCACCGATCCGCGCGCGCCGGTGCGAATTAACGACGGGTTGCGCGAGTATCTGCAGGCGCGCGGCTTGAGCCGGCTCGGCGACATCGTCGGCAAAGCCAACGTTGCTTTTTGCAGCGCGCATGAATATGAAGGAGACGAAGGGTAGTGGCTTCGCTGATCGTTGCGCTTGACGTCGAGACGTTCGACGAAGCGGCGGCATTAATCGACCGCCTGTACGAGTTGGACGTCGTGTTCAAGATCGGCCTGGAATCGCTCTACGGTTACGGCGACGCCGTTTTCACCTACATGCAGAGCCGCGACGTGCGGTATTTTGTCGATGCGAAGTTGCACGATATTCCCCGCACGGTGGCCGCCGGTGTAAAAGCGCTCGTTCGTCCGGGCATTCACATTATCAACGTGCACGCGCTCGGCGGCTCGGAGATGATGGTCGCCGCCGTCGAAGCCGCAGCGCAGCGCGCGGAAGAAATCGGGATATCCGTACCGCACGTGTTTGCCGTCACGATCTTAACCAGTATCGCCGTCGAGGACCTACGCGAACTGGGCCTTGGCGGCGGACCCGGCGAAAATGCGATTCGGCTGGCCGCCCTCGCGCGCGACGCCGGCTGCAGCGGCGTCGTGTGCAGCGCGCAAGAAGTGCACGATCTCAAGTCGTTTTTCGGACAGGATTTTCTGACGCTAACGCCCGGCATTCGTCCGGCGGGAGCATCGCACGGCGATCAAAAGCGCGTGATGACGCCGGCACTCGCGGTCGCGGCGGGTTCCGATTATCTGGTTGTCGGCCGGCCCATCACGCAAGCGTCGGATCCCCTGGCCGCCGCCAAAGACATTCTGGATGAAATGCGCGCAGCGGGGGCGCCGGCGTGAGCGTCGACTTAACCCGCGAACTCGAAGCCCGCGGCGCGGTGCTTGAGGGACATTTCAAACTCAGTTCCGGTCGCCACAGCAACCGGTTCGTGCAGAAGTTTCGCATTCTGGAAGACCCCAAGCTCGTCGAACTCGTTGCGCGTCAAATCGCCGCGGCATTTGAGAGTGAGAAGCCTAATATTGTGGTAAGTGCGGCCGTCGGAGGCATCATCTTAGGCTACGAAGTGGCGCGCGCGCTCGGTACGAAAGCGATCTTCGCCGAAAAAGAAAACGGCGTTCCGGTTTTGCGCCGAAATTTTTCCCTCGGTAAAGACGATCGGGCGCTCATCGTTGAGGACGTCGTCACCACAGGCGGCTCGGTCCGCGAAGTCCTGGATCTCGTTCGCGCGCGCGGTGCGCAGGCGACCGGCGTCGGCGTCATCGTGCGGCGGGCGCCGGCCGACTTCGGCGTAAAAACTCTTGCGCTGCTCGATTTGCCGATCGAATCGTTCGATCCGGAAAACTGCGCGCAATGCGCGCGCGGCGAGCCGGTGATGGATCCCGGCTCGCGCCGCGCATGAGCGAGGTGCGAATCCGCCCGGGAGCGCGCGCGGACCGCGAGTTCGTTGAGGAACTGGGAAAGCGCACGCTGCCGGACAGCGTAGCGGCATTTCGCGTTGCTACGCCGGCCCCGATGCTCGACATTGCGTTCGAACGG
>JALZBM010000139.1 GCA_030947385.1 Vulcanimicrobiota bacterium | reverse complement strand
TCGCCGTCATGAGCACGCTGGCCGACCGGTACGGCCGGCGTTCCATCTACGTTGCGTGCGTGAGCATCTTTGCGCTGGGAAGCGTCCTCGCGGTTGCGGCTCCGTCGTTTTGGATATTTTTGCTGGCACGCGCGATTCAAGCCTTTGGCGCGGGCGGAATCTTTCCGGTTGCGACCGCAGCCATAGGAGATACCGTTTCGGCGGAGCGACGGGGCGCCGCGCTCGGTTTGGTGGCCGCAATGTGGGGTCTGGCCGCGATCGCCGGCCCGCTGTTCGGCGGACTCGTAACGCATTTCGTTTCGTGGCGCTGGATTTTCGGCCTCAATTTTCCGCTCGCAGTCGCGGTCATCGTTCTCGCGATGCGCTATGTGCCCACAAATGCAGCGCGCGTGCGCGGCCCGCTGGATGTGGCCGGCCTTTCGCTCCTAACGCTCGGACTGCTTGCGCTGATGTGCGGCCTCTCCCAGAATCTTCCCAGCAGCACGCTGGCCGGACTCGCGTTGCTCGCTGCGTTCGCAATCGTCGAGCGGCGCGCGGCGTTTCCGATTATCCCGCCCGAGTTGTTTGCTAGGCGTAACGTCGCGGTCACGTACGCGCTCGAATTCACGATCGGCGTCTTGGAAGGCGCGCTCTTCTTCATCCCAACGGTGCTCGTTGCCGCACAACATCTATCGTACGCCACCGCCGGGGCCGTCGCGGCCGTAGGAGCCGTCGTTTTTGTCGCCGTCATTCCCGCCTCGGGACGCGCACTCGACCGCGTCGGCGCGCGCGCCGTTTTACTCACAGGAACGATTCTTACAGCCGCTGGTCTTGCGATGTTCGCGTTTAGTTTCTATTCGCTGCCGTTTTCGATTGCCGCCATGATCGTTGCGGGGTGTGGATTCGGCGCGTTGCTCGGCGCACCGACACGCTACGTCATCACGAGTGAAACATCCCCGTCGCACCGTGCTTCGGCAGTCGGCTTGCTCAGCCAATTTTTGATCTTCGGGCAAATCGTCGGCGCATCGGTCACCGGCGGCATCATCAAATTTTCCGGCTCGCAACTGGGCGGCTTTCACGACGCCTATCTTGTTTTCGCACTGGTCGGCCTCGGGGCGCTTGTCATTACGGGTCTTCTTCGAACGCCGAGCTAAGCTTTTCCGGCGGCGATTCCCCGGGCGAGGCGAAACAGGCCCCAGCCGCATGCTCCAAAGATCGCGATCACGACGAAGAGGTCCGTCAGGCCCGAAAAACCGGCCACACGATCTCCACATACCGCAATGGCCGCACTCGAGAGCGTTAGGTCCAAGCGCGCGAGTAGATTGCTCGAACGGTTCTGCAGTAGATTGATTTGGGCCAGAATCTCGCCCGTCGACCAGGAGGGATCGTCGATTAGAGTCCGGATGACGCCACGCTTATCGATCACGACGGTTCGTTCGGTATGAATGAGCCCAAAGCGGGGATCCGCAAAGGGCAGCAATCCAAATTGCGCATCGAAGTTGAGCACGTCGTCGGGTTTGCCCGTTCCGAACGTCCAACGCGAGGGGTCCGCATTAAAGACGCCGGCGTAATTTTTCAAAATGAGCGGATTATCGTACTGAGGATCGAGCGTGATCTCCACGAGGCGCGTGCCGTCGCCCGCACGCTTCGCAAACGCGGTCTGCAGTTGCGCAAACTTGGCCGTAATAAGCGGGCACATCCTGGCATCTTTGCAGCGCGTGTAAATAAATGCCAGCACCACCTCGTGTCCGATGAATTGCGAGAACGTAAACCGGCGTCCGTCCTGATCGACGAATGGCGTCTGCGGCATCCGGTCGCCTTCGTGCAGCAGGGGCGCGCGGCGAATCGTTTGCAAGAGGGCGCTCGACGCGACGGGAAGGACTTCGAGATGCGTGATGCCAGGCGGCGTATGCCCGTTATCGAGATCGCCGCCGACGTGATCGCCTAAATGCACCGCATTGATATCGCTTGCCGGCGTAACCTTCACGGAATAGATTGATCCCGGGCGGCCCGCGCCGGCCTCCTGTCGAATGATGATCTGCGCGTTGCTCGCTTGGATTCCCAACACGACGCCTTGAAAATTTCCACCATGGGCTAGGGCTCGCGCCGGCGCGGCAACGAGCAGCATACAGGACAGTGCCACGATGAAATTTCGCAAGTTCGACTCCCGCGCGCGCCTCGTCCGGCGTCCCTGGACCTCGGCGGAGCGGCACATCGTATGGAGCGGCGTGCTCGGGCGGCTTACGATTGCAATTGAGGCCATCTTAGGAACGCTCGTCTTTCTTTTTCTCACCTGGGGCGTCTATGCACGCGCCCGGCACGTCGAGCAGTCGCTCATCGTGCTCGTGCCTATTTTCGCCGTGGGCGCACTCGGATTTACTCTCTATGGTAGCGCGCTCATGGTTTCGCCGATACGGGCTTTCCTGCAGACCTTCAAACCCATCTACATCGTCGACGGATACGTCCGCTATCGCGGGCCGGATGCGTTTTCGGGCGAGGACTCGACCGGTTACGTTGCCGTGTTATTCGAAAACCGCGACGTCGCGTGCGAGTGGGAAGCGTTTGGGTCGACGCGGTTGCCGGACCGGACGATTCCGACCCTGGCCGAATTTTCTCTCTACGGCGGCATTCACACGATCGACGGTAAGTCCACGGGTCTGATTCCGGAACGCACGACAACGCTGAACATCGGAATGGCGCCGCGCAACGCGCCGATCGATTAACGGTTTACTTTAGATTCAACCGCAGCGTGGTTGCGGCCGGCCATTTATGCCCGTAACCTGCATCAAAAACGGTCAGAAAACCCATTCCGAAAATAAACACGAGTCCGATTGCCGCGGCGTACCGCACGGCGGGCGGAACGCCTTTGCTGACCGGAACGCCGCGATTATCCGTCGGATCGTACATTACGCCTTCCCTTCGAAATTTCCGAGAACGCCGATGGCGGCAAAGAACGACAGCACCGCGCCGAGTGCGAGCAGGCCGAGCATTACCTTAAAGACCTGATTTTCAAGCCCTTTGGACTGCCAATCGTTCTTGAGGGCAACGACCGCGGTTGCGCCGACGATGATCGCGCCGACGATTGCGATGATGTGTTCGACTGCAATGAGATTCATCAGCGCCCCTTAGAATAGGTAGAAAATCGAGAACAGAAACACCCAGATGACGTCGACGAAATGCCAGTAGAGCGTTCCGGCCGTGAGGCCGAAGTACTTGTGCTTCGTGTACTTGCCGTTTGTCGCTTGCAGCAATAAGATCGTCAGGTAAATCACGCCCGCGAAGACGTGGAACCCGTGCAGCCCGGTCAGCGTGAAGAACGAGGCGCCGAAGATGCCGCTGCCCGCCCATGAAACGTGCATCTTTTGATACAGCGTCCAATACTCGTAGCCTTGGCCTCCCAAAAAGGCGGATCCCAAGAGAATCGTTGCAACCAGCCAATTGGCGAACTTGATAAAGTTGCCGTGCTTCCAATTCTCCAGCGCAAAATGCATCGTCGCACCCGAACCAAAGAGCACGACCGAGTTGACCGCTGCAAACGCAACGTCCAAACGCGAGATGCCGGCCGGCGGCCAGCCTTGTCCGCTGCTGCGCAGATATAAATACGCAAAGATAAACGAGCTGAACAGCACGAGGTCGGCGGCCATAAAATACAGGAAGCCGTTTAGACGCAGATCGCGCGTTTCGGCGTACAGCTGATCCACGTTGGGATCCAGTGGCGCTTGCGACGCCGTCGCGGTGGAAACCGCCATCTGCTAGTGCCCTCCCGATTGCGGTGCGGGAACGTCCGGATCGAGTTCGCCTTCTAAACCGCGGTACGGCAACGGTTCGCCGAAATCGTACGGTGCGGCAAACACTGCGGGAACCTTCTTGAAGTTGTAATACGGCGGAGGCGAGGCAATTTGCCATTCGAGGGTGCGGCCACCCCAGGGATTGGCACCGGCCCTCTTACCGCGCGAAATACTCGCGACGGCGTTCACGAAGAAGACCAAAATGCCGGCCGTCATGACGAACGATGCGATCGACGCGAATTGATTCCAGAATTGAAATTGGGGATCGTACTCGGCAACGCGTCGCGGCATGCCCAGCAAACCCAGCCAATGCATCGGGATGAACGTTGCGTTGAAGCCGATGAAGAACAGCCAGAAGTGCACCTTCCCCCAGAACTCGTTCATCAGGCGGCCGCTCATCTTGGGATACCAGTAGTACATTCCGGCGAAGATCGCCATCAAGCTGCCGCCGACGAGCACGTAGTGCAAGTGGGCGACAATGAAGTACGTACCGTGCGCGTGCAGATCGAACGGCACGGCGGAAAGATAGACACCGGTAAGACCGCCGAACGTAAACGTCGCGATGAAGCCGATGGCAAACAGCATCGACGTCGTCAGGTGAATCTTTCCGCCCCACAGAGTTGCGACCCACGAGAAGATTTTAATGCCGGTGGGAATCGCGATAAACATCGTGAGGATCATGAACGGGAGTTGCAAGAACGGTGCCATGCCCGAGGTGAACATGTGGTGCGCCCACACCATAAAGCTCAAGAGCGCGATCGCGACCGTACTGAAGGCAATCATCTTGTAGCCGAAGATGGGCTTGCGTGCGAACGTCGGGAAAACTTCGGAAATCATGCCGAATGCGGGCAAGATCATGATGTAGACGGCGGGGTGGGAGTAGAACCAGAACATGTGCTGCCAGAGCACGGGACTGCCACCCTTGGCCGGATCGTAGAACGGCACGCCGAATTGGCGTTCGATAAACAAGGCGGCAAGCGCGGCGCCGAGGGCGGTCGTCGCGATCATCAGCATGGGCGCGGTTGCAAACTGCGCCCATACGAACAGCGGCATACGCGTAAACGTCATTCCGGGCGCGCGCATCTTAAAGATGGTGACCAGGAAGTTGATACCGGTTAGCGTCGAGCTAATGCCGATTAAAAAGATGGCTATACACCACATCGATGTCCCGAAGTCGTGCGGTTGCAACGACATCGGCGGATACTCGGTCCAACCTGCGACCGGAGCACCCATCAAAAAGGACGAGTACAGCAGCAATCCGCCGACGGGGAAGATCCAGAAGCTGATCATATTCAGCCACGGAAACGCAACGTCGCGCGCGCCGATTTGCAGCGGAAAGACGAAGTTTCCGAAACCGCCCGTCAGCAACGGAATGATGACCAGCCACACCATCGTGCTGCCGTGAATCGAATACAGCTCGTTGTAGGTGTCGGGTTTGACGAAGGTGCCGTGGGCGTTCATCAACTGGACGCGAATCAACTCTGCGAGCAGTCCACCGAGAACCATGAACAAAAACGCCGTGATGATGTACTGAATTCCGATGATCTTGTGGTCGATCGAAAAGATGTAGCGGCGAATGAACGACTGCGGCTCGGGGTGGATATGGTCCGCAACTCCTCCGCCGTGGACCGGTGCTGCTGCTATTGCCATGGTGATTGCTCCGCTATTTCAACGTAGAGAGGTAGGCGACGAGGTCGGCAATGTCTTTGTCCGTCAGACCGTTCTGGGTTGCGCTCGGCATATGGCCCAAATCCCCGTCGTAGCCTTTTTGCAAAATTTTCGCCACATTCGGTGGGGTTGCCGGATCGCCGTCGACGAGTTTGGGATGCGCGGGATCGTGCAAGACGCCTTTGAGGCCCGGACCGACGATCTTCTGCGAGAACGGACCGACGGCGTGACAGGCGGAGCATTTGGTCGAAAACATTTTCTGGCCCGCCGCGGCATCGCCGCCGGCAAGGCTGACGGCGGCCGTTCCCGCTGAGGGCAGGGCGTCACTTGCGTTGGCATTCTTTTTCTTCCAGCCGCCGAGCCACTTGTCGAACGCGGCCTGCGATTCAATGACGACGACTTGCTTGTTCATCGTGCCGTGCAGCGTTCCGCAAAACTCGGTGCAGATGATCGGGTACCGCCCCGGCCGCACCGGCGTAAAGCGTAACGTATTGATCAGGCCCGGAACCATGTCGGCTTTGATACGCATCGAGGGCAGCCAAAACGAGTGAATCACGTCCTGCGAGGTGACGTGCAGCGTTACGGGCACGGTTACCGGAAGGTGCATCTCGTCGGTGATGACGCCATGGACGCCGGGATACCGGAAATCATCGAACCACTGGTGGCCGATCGCTTCGACGACCAGTCCGTTGTTGGGCTGCACTTGCACGCCGTACCAAATCTGCACGCTGAAAATCGCGAGAATCACCGTGAAGACGGTCGGAACGACCGTCCACCACAGCTCG
>JALZBM010000138.1 GCA_030947385.1 Vulcanimicrobiota bacterium | reverse complement strand
CCGCCCGTTCGATGTGTTCGAACACACCCGGAATGAGAATGTCCCGGCCGTCGAACGCCGCATCGACTTCAACTTCCAGACCGCGCAAATACTTGTCGACGAGCAGTGGCGCCTCCGGCAATATCGCAGGCGCAGACTCCGCGTACGACGCGAGTTGGCCTTCGTTATAGACAATTTCCATTCCGCGTCCGCCAAGGACGTACGACGGGCGCACGAGCACGGGGAAACCCAATTCGCGCGCGATGACGCGAGCCTCGCGAAACGAGGCTGCCGTGCGGCCCGACGGACGTGCCACGTGCAAACGCGTCAGCGCGTCGTCGAATTTGCGGCGGTCTTCCGCCATATCCAAACTTGCGCGGTCGCTGCCGATGATTTTGACGCCGCGTTTGTGCAACTCGTCCGCAAGATTGATCGCCGTCTGTCCGCCGAACGCGAGCATCACACCGACTGCTTTGGTTGCATGATAAGCCGCTTCCACTTCGTCCGCGCCCGGCGGTTCAAAGATCAGCACGTCGGAGATATCGAAGTCGGTCGATACCGTTTCCGGATTGTTGTTGACGACGACGGGCGAACGGCCCGCGGCGCGAATCGCCCACGCGGCATGAACGCACGAGTAATCGAATTCGATCCCCTGCCCGATGCGAATCGGCCCGCTGCCAACGACGATAACGGCTTGGCTCGGGGGCGCTCGCATTTCGTCGGCTTCGTTGTGCGAGATATAATAGTAGGGCGATTTCGCCGGAAATTCGGCCGCCGCGGTGTCGACCATTCGGAACACGGTCTTGACCGGCGGCACGGCCGGCGAGCCGGTCAGCTGCGAGATACCGAGCCGCGAATAGCCGCTCTCGATTGCGAGCGTCGTATCGCGTTCGCCGCCCGTCTCGCGCAACCGGATTTCTAGATCGACGAGTTCTTTGAGTTCCCACAGCCAGAATGGATCGATCGCGGAGCGCTCCACGATTCGTTCGATCGGAACGTCGCGCGCGATCGCCTCCGCAACGGCGAAAATGCGTTCGTGGTTGGGCTTTGCGATAACATTTTCAAGTTCGCCCGTCGTCCACGCTGAGAAGAAATTGCCGGTCAGCGACTCGCGCCGCAGATCCAGGCCCCGCACGCATTTCATAAACGCCGCCGCAAACGTGCGCCCGATACCCATGGCTTCGCCGGTAGATTTCATTTGCGTTCCCAGAGACGTGTCGGCCAACGGAAACTTATCGAACGGAAAGCGCGGAAATTTGACAACCACATAATCGAGGGTCGGTTCGTACGCGGCTTTCGTCACCCCGGTAACGGGGTTTTCGATTTCATCGAGCGTCTGGCCTAGTGCGATCCGGGTGGCGATTTTGGCGATCGGATACCCCGTCGCTTTGGAAGCCAGCGCCGAGCTGCGCGAAACGCGCGGATTGACTTCGATGATCCGGTATTCGCTGCGTTGCGGATGAAGCGCAAACTGAATGTTGCAACCGCCCTGGACTTCGAGCGCGCGGATCACGTTCAGACTGGACGTGCGCAGCATCTGGTATTCGAGATCGGAAAGCGTTTGTGAGGGAGCGACGACGATCGAATCGCCCGTATGCACGCCGACGGGATCGATGTTTTCCATGTTGCAGACGATGATGCAGTTGTTGAGTTTATCGCGCAACACTTCATACTCGATCTCTTTCCAGCCGAGCAGCGAAGTTTCGAGCAGCACCTGGTGAATGAGGCTCGCCGCCAGGCCGCTCTCTAAGGTTTCGAGCAACTGCGCTTCGTTGTAAACGATGCCGCCGCCGGTGCCGCCGAGCGTGTAGGCGGGACGCACGACGAGCGGATAGTCGTGCTGCGCGGCAAATGCGAGACCGGTTTCGATGCCGGTCGCAATGACGCTCTCCGGAACCGGCTCACCGATAGCAAGCATCTTTTCTTTGAAAAGTTCGCGGTCTTCGGCGAGCTTGATCGTCTGCACCGGCGTGCCGAGAAGTTCGACACCGAATTGTTTCAAAACGCCGGCTTCGTGCAATTCAACGGCGAGGTTGAGTCCCGTTTGGCCACCGAGCGTCGGCAAGAGTGCATCGGGGCGCTCGCGCTCGATAATCGCGCAGAGCGAGGGGACGGTGAGCGGCTCGAGATACACGGCATCCGCGACCTCGGGATCGGTCATGATCGTTGCGGGATTGGAGTTGACGAGGACGACGCGGTGGCCTTCCTCCCGCAAAGCGCGGCATGCCTGAACCCCGGCGTAGTCAAACTCTGCGGCCTGCCCAATGATAATCGGGCCAGAACCTATGACGAGGACGTTCCGCTGGGGCATCGGGACTCTACCTTAGGCGACCCGCAAGAGAGTCCTCGAAGGACTTCAGAAGAGCGGGCCTTCGTACACCTCCGCAAGGCTATCCGGGCGCAAATAGAGCTTCGCCACGCGCAAGACGTCCGCGGCGGTTACGCCATTGAAAATTTTGTTGCGGGTCTGATAGTAATCCAGCGGCAGACTGTTGGTTCCGATATTGTTGATGGCCGAGGCGATGCCGCTGAGCGATTCTTCGTTGATGAGGGTTTCGCCGATGATATACTTCTTCGCCCGTTCGAGTTCGGCGTCGGTCGGGGGCGTCGTTTGAGCACTGGCAACCTGTCCCTTGAGCAGCGCAACGGCGGTCTTCACATTTTCCGGCGTCGCTGAAAGGTTGAACTCGAGCATCCCGCGGTCCGCAAACGAAACGTAGGTGCTGGAAACGCCATAGACCAGGCCGCGTTTGATGCGCAATTCTTGCATCAAGCGCGTCGTCAACGAGCCTCCGTCGCCCAGAATCGTATTCAACACCATGAGCGGATAAAAATCGGGCGACGAACGCGGCGGAGCGGGCTGCGCAAGCATCACGCGGACAGTCGTACCGGTCGATGGAACGCGCTCCGACTTTCCCGGACGCGCGGTGAGCGGCGGCAACGAGAGATCCGGTTTGAGTCCCGCGGCATGCCATTCGCCGAAGGCCTTGGTGAGTGCGCTTTTGGCTTGCGTAGCGGTAACGTTTCCGACGACGGTGAGGGTGGTGAGATCGGGCCGGAAGTAGGCATCGTAGTAGGATTGCACGTCTTCCTTCGTGACCGATTGCACCGAGGCGACCGAGGGTTCGCGCAAGGACGGATCCCCCGGCGGAACGAGGATGCGCGCAAGGTCGCGCGTTGCTTGGTAATCGGGGCTGTGATCGCGCCGCGAAATCGACGTTGCAAAACTGCTGCGAACCAGGTTGAAGTATTGCTCCGGAAACGCCGGGTGCTGCACGCCGTCGGAGAGCACATCGATCAGCGCCGGAAAATCTTTGGCCAAACCGTAGGCCGTAAAGCCTTGCCCGATGGAGAGACTGGCCGAGAGCCGGTCTTGGAGTTGACGGCGCGCCGCAAAGTCGTAGCGGCGGCTGCCGAAATTTAGCAGGGCGGCGGTAATTGCGCCCGTGCCTTCCTTGCCGGGTGGATCCAGCCGCACCGATGTTTTGATCGCGCCCGTAACGTACACGGTATCGTTAATCGGAACGCTCTGCACGTAAACGTTCAGGCCGTTCGCCAGCGTAAAATGGACCGGACGCGTATGATTGGCCGCAACCAAATTACCCGCGATTGCCTGCTTGACCCAATCGGCTTGGACGACCGAGCCGGTGCTCTTGTGCGCGCTAAAATCGTCGATAATTTGTTGCGGTGGCGGCGACGCGGCGGCCGTCTCGCGGCTACCGTCGGCAACGATCTCGCCGACAACGGCCGGTTCGGTCAAATATTTGACCGCCGCCGCAGATACGTCCGAAGGTTTGACCTTCGCAATTGAATCGGCGTCCTTTGCGGCGTCGTCGTGTTGCTCGTAGCCGACGACGTAACCGTTCACGTACCCCAAGCCTTGGATCGAATCGCGCGCGAACGTATCCTGGGTTGCAACTTCGCGCTTGGCCGCTGCGATGAGATCGGACGACGGCCCGTCCTGGACGAACTTGGCCATCGTCTTTTTGAAAAGATCGAGAACGTCCGCCGGCGTGTGGGGCGGACGCGGCGTCATTGCGATGTAGAGCAATCCGTTGTGAAGCGTGGTGTCGGGATAGGCCGACACGCTAAAGGCATAGCCGCTTTCGACGAGGGCGGCGAAGAACGGCGAACGCGAGTTGTTGATGATGGACGGTAAAAGCGATGCGGCATCCGTTTCGGTGCCGCCGACATCGCCGACGAACGGATACGCGACGTTAACCAACCCGAACGAAAAGTCACCATGAATTGCGACGGTGCCGCCTGCAGTCCGATGCGGGTCCGGGCGGACGTGCGCCGGTAACGTCTTGCGCGGTATGCCCGCGAAGTATTTATTCGCCATTGCAAACACTGCGGCAGGCGCAACGTCGCCCGTTATCACGAGCGTTGCGTTGTTGGGAGCGTACCACTGCGAATAGTAATTCCGTAAGTCCTGCGCGCCGGCGGCATCAACATCGGCAACTCTGCCGCCGACCTCAAGGGCGTAGCGGCTGTTCTTTCCGTAAATGCTTTGCAGCATCGCCTCGCGTAACCGCCCCGTCGTCGATCCGGCATTCCCAATGATTTCGGTGCGCACCGCCCCCCGCTCGACTTGCCAATCGCTTTGGCTGATCTCTAAATTCTGCATGCGATCCGCCTCGATGTGCAACGCGAGATCGAGTTTTTCCGACGGAAGCACGAAATAGTAGCGCGTATAATCAGGAAAGGTACTTGCGTTGATCGTCGCGCCAAGTTGCGACATTGCGTCGGTCAACCCATCGCCGCTCAGCGAGGGTGTGCCGCGAAACATCATGTGTTCGAGCGCGTGCGCGAGGCCGGTTTTGCCCGGCGTTTCGTCGTAAGCGCCGAACCCGTAATACATGGCGGTCTCGACCACCGGCGCGAGGTGATCCTCCACAACCAAAATGCGCATTCCGTTACCAAGAACGCGAAACGTCGTCGTTGCTTTGAGATGAGGTGCGGTAACCGCAACGCGTGCTTGCACGCGAGGCGCGGCGGTCACGGCCCCCTGAGTTGCGCACAGAAACAGCGCGAGCACTGCGAGCGTCTGAAGCCAGTTCAAGTTTCTCAAATTACGGACTCAATCTTTTTAAGCGCCAGGTGGAACCGTTCTTGCGGAATTCTAGGCGGTCGTGCAGCCGGTTTTCGCGACCCTGCCAAAATTCAATCCGTGACGGCCGAATGAGGTATCCGCCCCACGAGTGCGGACGCGGAACGTCGCCGTCTTCGAAGCGCGAGCGATAATCTTCCACGCGCTGCAATAATAATGCTTGCGATTCGACAGGCTCGCTCTGCTCGGAGGCCCAAGCGGAGAGTTGGTGTCCGCGCGGCCGGGATGCAAAGTAAGCGTCGGATTCATCCTCGCTCACTTCCTCAACCGTGCCCTCAACGCGCACCTCCCGCTCCAATTCGGCCCAGTAAAACAGTGCCGCGGCGTTGGGGTTTTCCGCGATTTCGCGGCCTTTCCGGCTTAAATAGCTCGTGAAAAACACCAGGCCCCGTTCGTCTAAAGCGCGCAGCAACACGATTCGTGACGACGGCACGCTCGAAGCGTTCGCGGTCGCCACGCTCATTGCGTAGGGCTCCAATAGCTTCGCTTCCAACGCTTGCGCGAGCCACGTTTGGAGCAACGGGAGCGGTTGAGCGGGCACTTGGTCTTCGGAGAGTTCGTACCGCTTGTACGTCCGGCGCAGCGTGGCGATCGGCGTGCCTTCTAAGCCGTCGCTCATGGAAAACGTCCCGCTGCGATACCGCCTAAGAACGTAACGATCAAGAGCAAACCGCCCGCAAGGGCAAAGGGCACCGTGGCATCGATCTTCTTCTTTTCCAAGATGGTTGTGCGTCCGAGTCGCGCGAGGGCATCTTTCAGTTGACTCGCGCCGGTCGCCTTTGCATAGCTGCCGCCGCCAACGTCGGCCAGCGCGCGCAATGCGTCTTCGTCGATCGAAGCCGCTTGCGCGGTGCCGGGAATCAACTGGCCGCTGTCGTTGGTTCCGATGCCGACCGTGTACACGGGTACGTGGCGTGAGGCTAAGAATTTCGCGATTTCCGTGGGATCGGATCCGCTGTTGTTCACGCCGTCCGTGATGAGCACGACGATCCGGTGCCCGGTCTTGGGCAACAATTGCGCCGCAAGGGCCAGCGCGTCGCCGATGGCCGTCGCACCGTTGGGCAATGGAATCCGGTCGACTGCGTCCAGCGCCTCCTGACGATCGCTCGTCAGCGGCTGCACGGCCTGCGCTGCCGTTGAAAAAGA
>JALZBM010000310.1 GCA_030947385.1 Vulcanimicrobiota bacterium | reverse complement strand
TGAGCCGCAGAAGTAGCGACCGGGCACGTGTGCTATGCTAACCGCGAGGTAGCATAGCAATGAAGCAAGCCCAAAACGTTCGCTTTTCTCCCCGCGCGGCAATCTTCGCACTCTTAGCCATCGTCGTGGCGGTGGGAGCGTGGACGATGCTTGGGCGAAGGGCTGCGCCATCCGCAAGCACAAGCGTAGCCGCCGAGAAACTTGCCGTCGGAGGCGCCGGACCTGAGTTTGCCGTTTCAACCACGCATGGATTGTTCGATTTAAAGGACGTGCGGCAACCGGTGCTGCTGGAAGTTTTTGCAACGTGGTGCCCGCATTGTCAGCGGGAAACCACGACGCTGAACGCCCTGGAAGCCGCGTATGGGAGGCGCCTGCGGATCGTCGCGGTTTCCGGAAGCGATACCGGTATGGACCATCAGACTGCAGAATCGCAAAACGACGTTTTGCAGTTTGCGCAACGCTTCAACGTCAAATATGCCGTGGGCTACGATCCGTCGCTGCGCATTGCCCAGCAATATCTGGCGGATGCCTTTCCGACGATGGTCGTCTTCGACCGCGCGCATCGGGTCGTCGCGAAGGGCAGCGGTGAAATGTCCATGGCGCAGCTGCGTAAGTGGCTGCGCGATGCCGGCGTCGAAGGCGTATAATCAAGCAACGTGCGCCGGTGAGTGCGCTGACGATCGGCGGTTCCTACGTTCTCGGCGGCATCGTTCCGCTTCTTCCCTATATGCTTATTGCGGACGCCATCCGTGCGCTGTACGTCTCGGCTGGATTTACGTTACTGGCATTGTTCGCGTTCGGCGCGATAAAAGGACGGCTTACGCGCCTGCCGTGGATTCGCAGCGCGTTTCAAACCGTTGCCATCGGCGGCGTCGCCGCAGCGGTCGCGTTCGGAATCGCGCGTCTCGTAAACGGCGGCCACTAGAACGACGTGCGCGTGCTTGACGAAAGCCGGTCTGTACATTACCATTTAGTTATGCAACTGGGAAGGTATGCAACGGCGTCCGACCGGCTGGACGCCACGTTTTCAGCGCTCGCCGATCCGACGCGCCGCGCAATTCTCGCACGTTTGACCGCCGGCGATGCGTCGGTGGCCGAACTTGCCGCTCCGTTTGCCATGACGCAGCCGGCAATATCAAAGCATCTCAAGGTGCTCGAACGCGCGGGCCTGGTGTCGCGCGGACGCGACGCGCAGCGGCGCCCGTGCCGCATCGAAGCCGTTCCGCTTGCAGCGGCAAACCAATGGCTCGAACGATACCGGCAAGTCTGGGAAGCAAACTACGTTCGCCTCGACGGCCTGCTTGACGAGATGAAATCCAAAAAACGAACGGCGGCGTCTAAGAAAAAAGGCCGAAGGACCGGCAGTTGAGTCGCATGAAAAAAAGTGATGACTCGGCTTGTTGCCGCCCGGATTCCGCAAGCGGCGACGCCTTGGCGGTCAGTTTTGCCAACACCGCATGTCCCGAAGCCGGCAGCACGCTTTCGGAGTCGTATCGCGATATGCTCGCAACCCTGGGGACGATCGGATGCATCAACGCCGTTGCGGGCCGGCGCCTCACGAAATTTGAGGGCGTCAAGAAAGCGGCGGAAGCCGTTGCGCTCGTGCAGCGCTTCCGCAAAACCGTTATCAAGGGTTTGGATGCGATGGTCGCCGGGCGCGCTATTCCCGTGCACGTCGTATCGGAATTAAATCGCGCGCTCGCCGCATGTGGCTGCAGGCGCGAGGTCGATTCCGCCGGTGGCGCGTACGCGCTGCGCGTGGTGTACGAGATTGCCGAACCTGCCGATGTGCTAATGCCCCTCGCCAATAGCTTTGCCGAACTCTTGTCCTCGGCCGATTTCACGCGCGTCAAACGCTGCCGCGACGAGCGGTGCACGTGTTATTTCGTGGACACGAGTAAGAACCGCACGCGCGCATGGTGCAGCATGGAACGTTGCGGCAACCGTCAGAAAGTTGCCACGTACTACCGGCGTCTGCGCGAAGCTTCGGGCTAGACCGCGATAATCGTAAAGGGAGCGACGATGAGTGCGCTTCCCGCGCGGAATTGAAGCCACATCCGGTACGTTCCGGGTGCCAGCGCGGGAATCGCGAGCGTCATCTTTCCCTTTAAGGT
>JALZBM010000137.1 GCA_030947385.1 Vulcanimicrobiota bacterium | reverse complement strand
GGGTAATAAAACACGGGATCGTACCCGAAGCCGCTCGCACCGCTCGTGGAGCGCGCGATGCTCCCGGACACTTCGCCGTAACCTTCAACCTCGCGGTCCTCCGGCAAAATGAGCGCCATCGCGCAGACAAATTTCGCGCCGCGTTCTTCATCGGCGCGCTCTCCGACTTCGGCCAGCAATAAACGCAGCCGCTCCGGCCAAGTCGCTCCGGGCGCATAGCGTGCGGAGAGAACGCCAGGGCGTCCGCCAAGGGCATCGACTTCAATCCCCGAGTCGTCGGCAAGCACTGCGGCCCAAATACCCTCGCGGTGCAATTGTGCAAATAGCGCGCGAGCCTTCAGCATTGCGTTCTGCGCGTAATTGTCGGCGGTCTCTTCCACGTCGGGATAGCCGGGATAGACATCGAGTTCGAAAGGCGTGCCTGCGAAGATCTCGCGCAGCTCTTTGAGCTTGCCGGCGTTCTTTGAAGCAACGTAGGTCTTCAACGCCGACTACTCGTCGAGCTTAAGCACGGCCATGAAGGCCTCTTGCGGCAAATCGACGCGTCCGACGCGCTTCATGCGCTCTTTACCGACCTTCTGCTTCTCGAGCAGCTTGCGTTTGCGCGTGATGTCGCCGCCGTAGCACTTCGCCAAGACATTTTTGCGGATCGCGCTCACCGTTTCGCGCGCGACGATTTTGCCGCCGATCGCGGCTTGAATCGGGACGTCGAACATCTGGCGCGGAATCAGTTCTTTGAGCTTTTCGGCGAGCGCGCGACCGCGCGGCGCCGCTTTGTCTCGCGCCACGATAAACGACAGCGCATCGACCGGTTCGGCATTTAGCAGAATCTCGAGCTTCACGAGTTCGCCCGGACGGTAGCCGATAATTTCGTAGTCCAGGGACGCATAGCCCTTCGTACGCGATTTGAGCACGTCGAAAAATTCGACAATCACTTCGATGAGCGGCATCTCGTAGGTCATGATGACGCGGCCGTCTTGCAGGTACTCCATATTGGCAAGCGCACCGCGGCGCGTTTGAGTCATGTCCATAATCGCGCCAACGTAATCCGGCGGCGTCATGATGGTCGCCTTCACGTATGGTTCTTCAATCTTTTCGATAAAATTTGACGACGGCAACTTCGAGGGATTATCGACACGTTCGACGGTGCCGTCCGTCTTCGTCACCTGAAATACCACCGATGGTGAGGTTGCGATCAAATCGAGATCGTAGTTGCGCTCCAGACGCTCCTGTACGATCTCCATATGCAGCAAGCCCAAAAACCCGCAGCGGAACCCAAACCCGAGCGCTACGGACGTCTCCGGCTCGAACACGAGCGACGAGTCGTTGAGCTTGAGTTTCTCCAACGCATCGCGCAGGTCGCCGTACTCCACGCCCTCGTTTGGATAGAGACCGCAGTACACCATCGGTACCACTTGCCGGTAACCGGGGAGAGGCACGTGCGCCGGGTTGTTCGTACCCGTAATGGTATCGCCGACGTCGATATCGCCGAGAGACTTGATGTTCGCGATGACGTAACCGACGTTGCCGACGGAGAGTTTGTCGACGCGTTGCATCATCGGGCTAAAGACGCCGACTTCCGTACATTCGTACGATCGCTCGTGCGCCATCGACATGTACTTGCTGCCCTGCTTGAGTTCGCCGTCGACGATGCGCACGTACGACACGACGCCCCGGTAGGTGTCGAATTGCGCGTCGAACACCAACGCGCGCAGATGGTCGTGATTGCCCTTGGGCGGCGGAATCCGTGCGACGACCGCTTCGAGAATATCCTCGATCCCGATGCCGTTTTTGGCGCTTGCCAAAATAACGTCGTCGCGGTCGATGATGAGCAATTCCTCGATCTCACCCTTCACGCGCTCGGGATCGGCGGACGGGAGATCGATCTTGTTCAGGACGGGGATGATCGTCAGGTCGTGCTCGAGAGCGAGGTGATAGTTGGCCAGCGTCTGCGCTTCGATGCCCTGCGCCGCGTCGATGATGAGGATCGCGCCTTCGCACGCCGCGAGCGACCGCGAGACCTCGTACGAAAAATCCACGTGCCCCGGCGTATCGATCAGATTGAGTTCGTACGTCTGGCCGTCCTTCGCGCGGTAGTTCAACGTAACGGGATGCGCTTTAATCGTTATCCCGCGCTCGCGCTCCAAATCCATCGCGTCCAGAATTTGGTCTTCCATGTCGCGCATCTCGATCGTGCGCGTGAGTTCCAAGAGCCGGTCCGAAAGCGTCGTCTTGCCGTGATCGATGTGCGCGATGATACAGAAGTTGCGAATTTGCGACGCAACTTCTTGGCGCGAGTGATGATCCTGTCGTGCGAAAGCCAAGATAACTTAGTAGTAAAGAGCCGCGCAGCTATTGCTCGCGATGAACCGGCTTAGGAACTGCAGGAGCAGCAGCACGACGATGAACGAGAGATCGAACCCTCCGAGCGGCGGAATAATCCGGCGGACTGGAGCCAGTACCGGCTCGACGAGCATCGCAACGTAGTCCGTCCATCTTCCGCGCAAGCTGGGGATCCACGAAATGACGGCGTAGACGATGAGGATGAGCGTGTAGATGCTGATGACTCTGGACACGCCGATGCCAAGGTCGCACATGAGGGCTGCGTTCATTTCTTACGGCAGCGCTGCTAAAACTTTTGGAGGAACGCCTGCCAGAAAGGGCGTCGGGTCGATGGCCGTGCCGTTGAGCATAACCTGGTAGTGCAGATGCGGTCCCGTTGAAAAACCGGTCGATCCCACGAGTCCGATCGGCTGCCCCTTCACGACGCGCTCGCCGGGGGCCGCGATAAATTTCGATAAGTGTGCGTACCAGGTGTGATAGCCGTTACCGTGATCGATGTCGACCTTGTTGCCGAATCCGCCGTCGTAAGCCGTCGATGCGACAACGCCCGCGGCGGCGGCGCGAATGGTTTGGCCATATTCGGCCCCGATGTCCACACCTTGGTGAAACCCCACGTCGGGCGAGGTCCGGTAACAGAAGCAACCAACGACGGGCGCGCCTTCAACCGGGTCGATCGAGGGAATCGCGGCGACCAGTTGATCGCGCTGTAGCGCTTCGATATGCCGCAGATTTAAAATTCGCAACGTCAACCGCCGAAGCGAAGCGGCTTCTTCACTCGAGCGCGAAGACGCATTCGAAAGATCGTTGAGTCTGAGACGAACGCCGGCCGCTTCGCCGGAGAACTGACTGCGGCTTTCGATGCGCGCTAATTTCGTGCGCGCCGGCCGGGGCTTGGATGCTGGGCCCGATTTGATACCGATAAGTTGCTGGATCTGCCGGTTCTGCTGTTGCACCGTCGAGAGTTGCGACTTGAGTCGCGCGGTTTGCGAATCGATGGCTTTAAGCTGATCGTTTTGCGTTGCCGTCAGGGCCTGAAGCGCTTGTAACTGCGTCTGGGCAACCTTCAACTGATACGCATGAATGCCGAGTGCGGCAAATGCGGCGATGACGAGCGAGACGGCCGCGCCGATGATGTTCCGGCGCGTTAGCTCGAAACGGTGAATGGCGTTGCCGCCGCGCGGCACAATTTTGATAAAATAACGATCTTTAACCATCATATTTTTGAATCACGTGCCTGAGCGATTGCACTCAGTTCCTCTTTGGAGGCATCCTGTAGAGGCCGAAACCCCGCAACGGCTTTGCCGAACGTCCGCGTATCCTCGCGGGAGAAGATGCTGCTTAAAACCACGCCGTCGCCTTCTCTATTGAGCCAGGCAACCGCGTAGGACAGCTCGGAACCGGTGTCCGTAAAGGCGTTATAACGCACAAATCCCACCCGGGAAACGTCGGTTCGGGCGACCCGCTCTAGTTCCAGCAGGCGTTGCTCCACCCTGCCAGTCTGACTCTCGTGAGTGCGTGCGGACTCTTCTAAGGAAGAAAGGCGCGCCGTGGCCGTTACGGCTCCGCCGCCCATGAGTTCGTCATGGGTACCAAGCGTGTGCTCGAGGCGGCGGATGGCCGGCGCCACTGCAGCGAAATGGTAGACGGCAAGTGCCACAAGTGCACCACCGAGAGCGGCTAGGGCCGCGATCGTTGTAGATTGCATAAAAATTGATAAACCACGACGGGGGCTAGGTGGTTCGCGGCACCCGTAATGGCTCGCTTACCGTTGCTACCTTCCGGTCCTGGCGGGGTTCACGAGTTTACGCCGCGCGAAGCCCAACCCCCGCCATGGCTCGAAACATAATAGCACAGAACGCTGCGGGCAGAGCAACCGTCCAAAGTCGCTTCGATTTGATTTCCTTTTGGGGACAGGTGGGCGAGTTTCATCGTTAAATGAGTAGACTTCTGGAGGTATGCACTTGCTCACACTCGGTCACCGGCTGCTCGCCGGTCTTCTTTTTTTAGCCCTGTCCGCCCCGGCCGCCCTCGCCGCACCACAGGGCGCAGCCCTGGGCCCGGCTCATCCCCCCGCGATTAATTGGGCACTGAGTCCGGATCAGATCGCGAGCGACTGTAAAACGCGGATCGGCGCTTTCGATTCCGCCGTCAAACGCCTCATGGCCGAAAAGGGCCGGCGCACGTTTGCAAACACGCTCTTGCCGCTCGAAAACGCTGAATCCGATCTAAACGATCACTTGGTAGCCGAAGGTTTTCTCTTCGAAATGTCCACCAGCAAGCCGGTGCGGGACGCATCGGAGAAGTGCAATACCGATCAAAGCAATTACTTCGCTGCCTTCAGCGCGCGCCCGGACGTCTATAAGGCGCTGGCCGACGTAAAAAAGAGCGGAACCGCGAAAACGGTTTTTGATAAAAAGCTCCTCCAGATCTATTTGACATCGTTCGTCCGGTCGGGTGCGGCTCTCGACGACGCCAAACGCAAGGAGTTCGTCAAACTTTCCGGCGAGCTCACGGATCTGGGTAACAAATTTTCAGAGAATTTGAATAACGAAGCATCCACGATCACGATCACGCCGGCGCAAGCCGCAAACCTGCCGCCGAGTTTCGTCGCCAAATTGAAAAAAAGCGGTGCCGATTACGTCGTCGACGTAAACGAGAGCACCGTAACGACATTCTTAAACAACCAAAAAGATGCCGCAGCGCGCAAGACCTATTACCTCGCTTACAATAATCGCGCACCCGGCAACGTGCCAATTCTCGAGCAAGCTATCGGCGTTCGCGACCGGCTCGCGCATCTGCTCGGCTTTCAAACCTGGGCTGCGTACGTGTTAGCCGACCGCATGGCGCAGAATCCGCAACGCGTCCTGAAGTTCGAACAGGATCTCGATGCCAAACTCTTGCCGCAAGCGGGCGCCGACCTTGCCGTGCTTGCAAAACTCAAAGCCCAGGACACGGGCGACGCGACTGCAAAAATCGAGGCCTGGGACGTCGGTTACTATAACAACCAGCTTCACAAAACGAAATATTCCGTCGACAACGAGGCGATCCGCCAATATTTTCCCGTTAACACCGTGATCGACCGGATCATGAACCTGTATCATAAATTGCTGGGCGTTTCGTTCGTCAAAGTCGAAAATCCGAACACCTGGAATAAAGACGATGTGGTGAGCTACAACGTCTTTGACACGAAGACGGGCAAGTTTGTCGGTACGACGTACTTCGATTTCTTTCCGCGGCCCGGCAAGTTCGGACACTTTGCAAACTTTCCGCTGGTTGCGGCGCGACGTTTGGGCAATGGAACGATGCAGCCTCCGGTCACTGCTATTCTCGGTAACTGGCCGCGGCCCGCGGCCGGCGCGCCCGCTCTGCTCACGCACGACGACGTCGTGACCTTCTTCCACGAGTTCGGACACAACTTAGCCGCGTTGCTCTCGACTGCACCCTACGAGTCCCTCAGCAACGGCTTCCGTCAGGACTTTGTTGAGGCCCCCTCGCAGATGCTCGAGAACTTCATGTGGCAGCCTTCCGTCTTAAAGGAAGTCAGCGCCAACGTGACGACCGGCGCACCGTTGCCGGACGATTTAATCGCCAAAATAATCGCGGCGCGATACGTAAACGAAGCCTACGCAACCGTCGGGCAAATCAAACTCGGTTTGGTCGACATGACGTATCACACGTCGGGACCGACGGTCGATACGACGGCTGTTTGGGACGAAATATCCAAGAAATACACGCCGCTTGCAATGGCGCCGGGAATTCATCCGCAAGCATCCTTCGGACATTTGTTCGGCTATGACGCCGGCTACTACAGTTACTTATGGGCACTCGTGTACGCGCAAGATATGTTTACAGCGTTTCAAAAAGGCGGCCTCGAAAATCCCACGGTCGGCGCGCGCTACCGTAAAGATATCTTGGAAC
>JALZBM010000136.1 GCA_030947385.1 Vulcanimicrobiota bacterium | reverse complement strand
GCGCGTCTTCTTCTGAATCGAAGTAGCCGTGCTTGTAGCCCCAATAGGTCCAGCAGCCAGCTAAGCGACCGAAAACCTGTCGCGCATCGAGTTCCATCGTGAACTCGGCGCCGTCCGCCGGCTCCGAGCGCCACAGCCACTCCGGGACGCCCTCTTCGGGGATCCGCTTGAGAGCCGTCGGGACGCCGGCCTTGCGAAAATACTTCTGAGCTAAAACGTCGACCGCTACTTGGGTCCAGCCCGTAGGCACCAATGCGTCTTTGGCCTCAAAGACGACGCGGCCGTCGGGATTAACGATCCGTGAGGTACGTGGTTCGAATTTTACTCCGGCGTACGTATCGCCGGGCGCCGAATAGATGCGGCGAAACTTCATGGAAGCTCCTTGCTCCTCGCTCTAGGGAGGACCCAATAACTTTTGCGAATAGCGTTCGAACACCTGTTCGATAAACACCCAGGCGCACGTGCTCAGTACCAAATATTGTACTACTGGGCTCGCGTAGATACAATATCTAGGGTTCGGGTCCTTGTGAGGAATCTGCGAAGAAGGCCAAATTCTTGCGAATAGGAGCCTCCTTTCTGTGGAGGGCCTTAACCTGCGAGGTGCAGACTGTGCATAGGTCCGGGGATAGTGAGGAGAACTTTTGGACTTCCAGGCGAGGCCGCTCAAAACGAGAACCGCGCGGTATGTTTCGACCCGACCGGTTCGCTCCACGCCTGCACAACGTTTCCCTCGACGAGCTATGGGCGGCCGGCAAACGCGGGCTCATCCTGGATCTAGACAACACGATGGTGGCTTACCGCCGCTCGGAGATCGTCCAGGATCATCTGGCATGGGTGGAAGCGGCGCACACCCGCGGCTTCAAAATGGTCATGCTCTCCAACAATTTCACGGACCGGGTGACCTCGGTAGCAAAGCAGCTGCGGATGCCATGCATCCCAAACGCCCTCAAACCGCTGCCGCTGGGGTTTTGGCGTGCGAAGAAGGTGCTACGTTTGCGCAGCCGTGAAATTGCGGTTGTCGGCGATCAGCTGTTCACCGACGTACTCGGCGCTAAGGTACTGGGGTTTTATACTATTTTGACCGAGCCGATCGAACCGCACGACTTTGCCCTCACGCGCGTGTTCCGATTCTTCGAGCGTTTGCTGTTGGGAGGACGCCGGCCGTGAAGCTCGCGCTCATCGGCGATCCCGTTGCGCACAGCCGCAGCCCTGAAATTCAGAAGCGTTTCCTGCGCGAGGCCGAGATGGACGGCGAATATCAAATTATTCGCGTTCCCAAACCCAACACGGTAAACGTCATCCGGCGCATGCGCCTCGATGGATTCACCGGCATCAACGTCACCAGCCCGTGTAAAGAAGAAGCGCTCGTTGCGTGCGATGTTCTCAACGAGGAAGCGCGCACCGCCCAAGCCGTTAACACCATTTATTTCGGGCGAAAGATCTACGGCGCGAACACGGATGGAATCGGTGCGCGCACCGCACTCGAAACGTTGTTGGGTGAAGCGATTAGTTTACACCGCGTCGGTATTCTTGGAACGGGTCCGACCGCGCGCGCAATTCTTACCCAACTGCATTCGACCGACGCCTACACGTTCGTCTGGGGCCGCGATCCCGAAAAGATTAACGACCTGTGCGAACGCTTCGAATGTCAACCGTGGCCCGATAATCCGCCCGAGATCGTTATTTCCTGCCTGCCCCCGAGTACGCGCATTCCGCCGCCGCTGCGTGAATCCGTGATCCAGGCCGATCTCGTTATGGACGTCAATTACGGCGCGCGCGCGACGCTCGGTCAGCAACTGGAGCGGGATGTGGTCAAAGGCGATATGATGCTCGAAGCGCAAGCGCGCGCATCGTTCGATTTTTGGCTCGCCCACGTTGAGGAAGTCATCTAAACTAGGCGATCGAGCGTCGCACCGGCAACTTTACTTGAAGACTTTTGCCGCCCGAACCGTCGCGCACAACGTTCACGCTGTTGCCGAGCGCGTGGATAATGAAGAGTCCGCGTCCGCTCTCGCTCATCGGATCGGGCGCTTGCGTGCGGTCGTGCGTGAAGGCAATTCCTTGATCGTGCACGCTCAAGATGGGCGCCTGCCCGGTCCAGTCGATATCGATGTGCACGGGCCCCGGCGCGTGATCGACCGTGTTGGCAATCAGTTCTCCAAGAATCGCCTCCACCGCAAAGAGGTCGGGTTCGCCGGATGCCTGACGGCGCACGAATTCCACCACCTGGCGGCGGGCCCGCTGCGCGGCATCGCCATCGGATGAGTCGAAATCCCACGCCATACCGTGCGGACGGCTTTGTATCGAACTCACGCCGCCGGCTGTACGTTCGTCAATGAAGCGAATAGCCAAAACGGCCACGTCGTCGTTTTGCATGCGCTCTTCGAGCGTCAAAGCGGCAATGCGCAAGGCCGGAGTTTGGCTCGCAGATTCCACGACGATGCGCACGGCTTCGACGAGACGCTCCTCGCCGTCCAATATCTTTCGCTCGGACTCGGTGATTCCGTCCGTGTAGAGCACGACCAGCATCTCGGGAGTCGATTCGAACGTTTGAACGACCAAACCAATATCTTCTTGGATGCCTAGAGCCAGACCGCCGCACGGCATTAGGCGCTGGCCGTCTTTTGTTGCAACGACCGGCGGTGCGTGCCCGGCACACGCGTAGCGTACGACGTTTGTTTGCGCATCGATAAAGCCGACGATGGCCGTCGCCATCGGAGCATCTTGCAGCAACATGACGCGATTGACTTTGGCCAACACCTCCGCCGGATCGGGTGAATCGAGCGCCGCCCCGAAAATCAACTGACGGATCTTGCCCATCGTAACGGCCGCCTCCAAACCGTGACCGGCCACGTCGCCGATGGAAAAAACCAGCGTACCGTCGGGAAGCGCAAAGGCATCGTACCAATCGCCGCCGACTTGCGCGTCATTTTCCGCCGGCATGTAAACGGCGTCGAACGAAACGCGCTTCGATATCGGAAACGCCTGCGGAATAAACACCTGTTGCAATGTTTTGGCAATTTCGTCTTTGCGATGCAGTGCTTCACGCTGTTCGTGAATGTCCGTATTTGTGCCGTACCACTTGATGATTTCTCCGCGCTCGTTGTGCAGCGGGTCTACCCGCGTAAGAAACCAGCGAAATTCGCCGTCCCGCCCGCGCAACCGGAATTCCATTTCGAAGCGTTCGCCGTTACGGATCGACCGCGGCCACGCTTCCATGACGGCGGGAAGATCCTCCGGATGATGGACACTCTGCCAGCCCCATCCGCGCGCTTCGTCGGGAGTTTGTCCGGTGTGTTCGTACCACTGATGGTTGTACCAGTCGATGGAACCGTCGGTGTCCGCCGTCCACACGATCTGCGGGATCGCCTCGGACAAGACGCGCAACTTCATTTCGGATTCGCGCAGCGCGCGCAGCGTCGCGCGCATGTCGACCGCCGCCTGTTTTTCGTTGCGGGCTGCCGCCGTTTGTGAAGCGATCAACCGGACGACGGCAAGGTCGTGTTCGTTAAAAACCGACGGCGCGCGGCGGCCGATGCCGACCGTGCCGATGCAAACGTCGCGATTCATGACAGGTACCGATAGCGCAGAACCGAGCTTCAACATCTGCGCCACAGCTTGCATCGACGATCCGCAATGTGCGGTATCTTCATAAACGAGGGCGGCGCCCTTGAGCAACCGGTCGATCCCGTCGACGTCCGCGTCGCGCATGCGGCCCTCACGCACGGCCGGGGAGAGTTCGGCTGTCGCGTGGGAAATATTCCAAATGCCGTCCTGCCGATGCGTGTACCACGCGTAATCGACTTCGAGAATGCGGAACACGCCGGCAACGGCCTCGCGTTCCAGATGATCCGGCGACTCCGCGACCGTTAGGCGCCGCGCGGTTTCACCGATTTCGCGATATTCCTGGATCGATGCGGATGCGGACATGCCGCGTCCGTAACCCGTGATAAATCTGCCGAGCCGTTCGAAGTATTGCGGCCGCTCGCTCGCATCGAGCAATTGCGGCACGACGCTGAAGAAGAGGCTGCTACGGAGCTCTTCGATTTCGCGAATGACCGAATAGAATGGAATGTCCACGGAGCGCAAAAAACTCGCCGACGCCATCCCGGCGTGCCACCCGCTTTGGTAGGAGTCTTCGGAAGCCCAGCTTTCGCAAAGCGTTGCGTAAATCTCCATAAACCGCTCGGAAAAACTTGGCGGCAGGTTTGCTCGCTCAAAAAGTTCTGCGGCCCGCACGGAGACGGCGGAGGTATTAGCGGCAAGTTTGGCTGCGACGCGCCGGTTTTCGGTGAGGCTGGAAAGAAACTCCACGGGGTATGCGTTCAATTCGCGAATACAAATGCCATGTTGCCACTTGACTTGAGGATCGCGCCCCCGCGCAGCCCGTGGATCAAGCTCGACGGTCTACTGCTCATGCCGAGTTCGATCGATAAACTGCGTTCCAAGCTCCCGGGCGGGAGGCCGGGTAGCTACTTAACCCATGTAGGCGTAACCCAGCTGCTATTTAAAATCATCCGGATCGAGGAGACGGCCTTGTCCTGCGTGGTCGCGGAAGCGCAGACCGAAGACGACGTCGCTGCGTGGCTGCGCGCCAACGCCGACGCTTCCCGGTACGAAAAAGCCAACGGCGTCCTCGCAAATCTGACCGTCGACCAAGTCTCCGCAGATTTGCGGCAGACCTTCGAGCAATTTTACACCGGACGCGACCCGGCCATGCGCAGAGTCCTCGACGTGCTGGACTGGGACGACCGACGCATGTTTGGCATACCCACGGCCGATAGAGTGTAAAGATGAGGTATTATCGTGGCGGCCGCCCAGCGACCCACTAACGAGGCGGCCCGCCTTGCCGCACTATCGCGGTATGACTTGCCGAACGCGGGCGACGAGAAAACGTACGACCCGCTGGTCGCGCTTGCCGCCAAAGTGTGCGGAACTTCGACGGCCTTTATTTCCATCGTCGAAGGCGAACGGCAGATTTTCATTTCGGCCGTCGGCGTCCCGGTCGATACGGTGTGCGAGCGCGACGTCGCATTCTGCTCCAGCACCATCTTGCATACCGAAATTTTTGAAGTCCACGATGCGCAAGAAGACCCCCGCTTTTGCGAAAATCCGCTCGTCACGGGCGAACCGCGGTTACGCTTTTACGCCGGTGTTCCGCTGGTTACGGGTGAGGGGTTCGCGCTCGGCGCGCTGTGCGTCATGGATCGGGAAGTCGGGTGGCTTACCGCCGAGCAGCGCGAACAATTGCATCTCATTGCTGCGAGCGTCGTGCACGTTCTCGAGGGCCGTCTGCTCGCGGGGGAGGCCGGGCGGCTGACCGCGTTTGCTAATGCCTTTACCGATGCGCCTGAAATGATGATCGTGACGGACCGTACGCTGCCGCCGAACGGTTGGCCCGTGATACTTGCGGTAAACGATCAATTCGTGCGCGCTACCGGATACTCCAAAGAAGAGATCGTCGGTAAGACCACCTCGACGTTGTTCGGTGAAGACACCAACCCGCGTACGATCGAGACGCTCAAAGCGGCCGTCAGCAAGAAAGAAACGGTCCGTCAAGAGTTCTGGGCGTACCGTAAAGACGGCAGTTCGTTTTTGGTGGAAACGCACAGCCGCGCGATTTTCGATACGCATGGCCGGTACTTGCACCGCGTGATCTCGGCGCGCGATATTACGGAGCGGCGCACGGCACAAGGCGAATTGACGGCGCTGCGCGCGCTCATCGACGAGGCGACGGACTTTATCTTTACGACCGACGCAACACCGACATGGCTCGGCGGACCCTTCTTTACCTATGCCAACAACGCGCTCTTACGTGCGACGGGATATACGCCGGAAGAACTTCTCGGACGGTCGCCGGCTTTTTTGTACGGCCCCGACACCGACAAAGCGGCCGTCGAAGAGTTGATTCGCAAGTTGGACTTGGGCGAGGCGGCCGGCGCGGAATTCATCATTTACAAAAAAGACGGCACGCCGTTTTGGGCCGAGTTTAACGGGCGTCCGATCGCCGATTCCGAAACGTCGCAGCCGAACGCCTGGATCGCCGTTGGGCGCGACATCACCGCCCGGCGGCAAACGCAGCAGCAGCTCACGGTCCTCTCTGCGGCGATCAACGGTGCGAACGATTGCATC
Source organism: Vulcanimicrobiota bacterium (assembly GCA_030947385.1). Classification (GTDB taxonomy): domain Bacteria; phylum Vulcanimicrobiota; class Vulcanimicrobiia; order Vulcanimicrobiales; family Vulcanimicrobiaceae; genus JACRUB01. The sequence goes on along the minus strand of JALZBM010000136.1, from coordinate 150 downwards.
ATCGTGTACGAAGTCGATCCGCAAAGCATCAATGCGTTCCGCGTCGTTTTCGTTAACGAAGCGACGCTGCGCGAGTCGGGGTTCACACGCGAAGAACTCATGAGCGAACCGACGGGCACGGGCCCCGAGACCGATTTGGCGGCCGTTAAA
>JALZBM010000135.1 GCA_030947385.1 Vulcanimicrobiota bacterium | reverse complement strand
TTTTCGCTCCGAAAGACTGCACGTCATTGGCCTGAGGACCACTTCCCTGCGTCGCGCTACATCCAGCTATCGCAAGCATCAGGAGGACACACACAAATCGCAAGTGGTGATTAAACCTCGTCATGCACCCTTCTTCATGGTAATTCAAGGAGGTCCCGTGGCCGCGATGCCCGCGCTCCTCGCCGGCTAAAGATAGGCTTAAACTCTGGCAATGGCAAGCAAATTTTCTGAAAACACGTTACAAGCAACTATCGCAGTGACCGTTGGCTGCTCCTAGGATCGAAGCGGCCCGAAAACGTGAGACCGCAACGCATTAGGTGTCCTTAAAGTATAAAGTTCGTAAGATCGGCGTCCTTGACGACATCGGCGAGTTTTTCGCGAACGTAAGCGGCGTCGATCGTGAGCGGCCCGGACTTCTCGGGCGCTTCGAAGCTGACGTCTTCTAAGAGCCGCTCCAACACGGTATGCAGACGGCGCGCTCCGATGTTCTCGCTCTGCTCGTTTACCTGCATGGCAAAGTTTGCCAGTTGATCGATTGCGTCGGGTTGAAAATCCAGCGTGACGTTCTCGACTTCGAGCAACGCCTTGTACTGGGTCACCAGAGCGTTGCGCGGCTGCGTGAGAATCGTTTTGAAGTCTTCGGCCGTCAGCGAATCCAGCTCGACGCGAATGGGGAAGCGTCCCTGGAGTTCGGGGATCAGGTCGGACGGCTTGCTCATATGAAACGCGCCGGCTGCGATAAACAACACGTGATCGGTTTTGATCGCCCCGTGTTTGGTGTTGACGGTACTGCCTTCAACGATCGGGAGAATGTCGCGCTGCACGCCCTCGCGCGATACGTCGGGGCCGCCGCTCGCGCCGCGTCCCGCCACCTTGTCGATCTCGTCGATAAAGATGATGCCGTTTTCAGCTGCGCGCCGCACGGCTTCGCGTTTTACGGCGTCCATGTCGATCAGTTTAGAAGCTTCTTCCTGTTCGAAAATTCGCCGCGCTTCGGCGATCGTAACGCGTTTCTTGGTATGTTTCTTGGGCAGCAGGCCCCCGAGCATGTCGCCCAAATCGGCGCCGCCCATCGAAGGATCCATGCCGCCGATCATTCCGATCGGCATGCTCGGCGATTCCTCAACTTCGATTTCGACCAGGCGGACGTCGTAGAATCCTCGCTCCACGTCGGCACGCGCCTGTTCTCGCACCGTTGCGTGCTGCTCGGCGTTTCCCGTTTGCGCAGTTGCGGTGGCAGTCGTTCCGGCGGATTGCGTTTGGTTAAAGGTCTGGCCGCCGAAGATCGATCCGAGAGTGGCGGCAAACGGATTGTTTGCACCCTGTTGCGCGGGTGGACGCGTTTCGGGATGCAGCACGTCGATCACGCGCTCGATCGCGGCATGCGCAGCGGCTTCTTTGACATCTTCGCGGCGCTCGTCTTGCACCATCCGCACGGAATGCTCGACCAGGTCGCGGACCATAGACTCAACGTCGCGGCCCACATACCCCACTTCCGTATACTTTGTCGCTTCGACTTTGACGAACGGGGCGCCGGCTAAACTTGCAAGACGCCGCGCAATTTCCGTCTTACCGACGCCGGTCGGTCCGATCATCAGAATGTTCTTCGGAATGATATCTTCGCGCATGCTTTCGTGCACGCGCTGCCGGCGGTACCGGTTGCGCATCGCGATGGCGACGGCGCGCTTGGCCTTGCTTTGGCCCACGATGTATTTGTCAAGCTCCGCGACGATCGCGCGAGGCGTCAGGTCGGCAATGGAAGAGTCGGTCATAGGGTTTCCACCACAACGTCGTTGTTCGTATAAATGCAAATCTCGCTGGCGATGTTCAGCGCGGCCTTAACGATCTCTTCGGCACTCATCTGTGTGTTGCGAATCAATGCGGCGGCTGCAGCCTGCGCGTAGGGTCCGCCGCTTCCGATTGCGGCGATGCCTTCGTCGGGCTCGATCACGTCGCCGTTGCCGCTTAGCACGAAGAGATGTTCCGGCGTGCCGACAATGAGCAACGCTTCGAGCCGGCGCATGGCGCGGTCCGACCGCCATTCTTTGGCAAGCTCGACCGACGCGCGCACGATGTTGTCTTTGTACTCGCTGAGTTTGCCTTCAAATTTTTCGAGCAGCGTGATACCGTCGGCCGCCGAACCGGCAAAACCCGCAAGCACCTTGCCGCCCGAGATGCGGCGAACTTTGCGGGCGCCGTGCTTCATGATCGTTTTGTCGAAGGTCACCTGGCCGTCGCCCGCGAGAGCAAGCTTGCCGTCGCGCCGGACGGCAACAATCGTTGTCGAACGAATTCTCATACCTGTTTACTTACCCGGCGTGCACGAGCGGAGTTTCACCCGCTTCCTCGGGCTCGACAATTGTCTCACGCCCGAGTTGCATTTTGAACACGTCGAGCGCTTCGAGCGCGCGCAACGCGAGGTGTCTGCGGCGCTCGTGCTTATCGCGAATTTTCGCTCGCAATGGTGGAAACGGTGCCCAGGTGACGTTTGCGGGTTGAAAGTCCTGCGTTACGGTATTTTGCAAATGTGCGATGATCGCGCCGAGTGCGGTTTGATCCGGAACCGCGATGCGAGGAACTCCGATGATTGAACGCGCCGCGGCAATACCGCTAATGGCTCCGCAGGCAGCGGCTTCGACGTAGCCTTCCGCTCCCGTAATTTGTCCGGCAAAGAACAGTTGAGCGTGGCCGCGCAATCGCAGGTCGGCGTCGAGCAGGCGCGGCGAGTCGATGAACGTGTTGCGATGCATCACACCCAAACGCAACCATTCGGCATTTGCGAGACCGGGCAATTTTCCGAAGGCTTCTTTTTGCGCCGGCCATGTCAGGCGCGTTTGAAACCCAACCAAATTGTAAGCCGTTCCCGCAGCATTTTCTTTGCGTAATTGCACCACGGCATACGGCCGATTTCCCGTGCGCGGGTCGTGCAATCCGACGGGTTTGAGCGGGCCGAAGCGCAACGTCTCCTCACCGCGCGCGGCCATTTCTTCAACCGGAAGGCAGCCTTCGAAGTACGCAACGCTACCGGTTGCGGCATCGCTTTCGAAATCTTTGGGTTGATGCTTGGGCAACTCGCGCAAATCGTTTACGAGCTGCGCGTACTGCGCGGGATCGAGGGGAATATTGAGATAATCCGAGCCCTCACCCTTGTCGTAGCGCGACTTGCGATACATCGCCGACTCATCCAGAGAATCGGCGGCGACGATTGGAGAGGCGGCATCGTAATAATGTAGGCGGCCTTGGCCGCCGACAAGAGCGTCGATGTTTGCCAGGAGCGCTTGCCCCGGGAGCGGACCGCAGGCGACGATGACCGGACGGTCGAGCGGGATTTTCAACACTTCTTCGCGCCGGACGGCGATGTTCGGATGCGCGGCTAAGCGAGCTTGAACGAGTTGCGCGAATCGTTCGCGATCGACGGCGAGCGCGCCACCGGCCGGAACGGCGGCTTCACGCGCGCTGCCGATGATAATCGAATCGAGGCGGGCGAGTTCTTCTTTGAGCAGCCCGACCGCGTTCTCGAGCGCCGCACCCCGTAGCGAATTGCTGCACACGAGTTCGGCCAAATCGCCGGTCTTATGGGCCGGACCGCTTTTGTGCGGACGCATTTCGAACAGCTCGACACGGATACCGCACTGCGCGGCCTGCCACGCGGCCTCGCAACCGGCAAGTCCGCCGCCGATGACGGTTAGAACGTCAGGCTTCGATCGGCTCAAGGGCTTCGTCGGTCTTCTCCGGCGCAATCGCACTCGTGTCATGCTCTTTATCCGCATGGCACTCCAGCGTCGTCACGCCCCGTTTGGTTTTCGCAACGACGTAGGACCCGCAGACCGGGCATGGTTGCGGCACCACGCGATCCCACGAGACGAAATCGCATTTCGGATAGTTGGCGCAGCCGTAAAAGATGCGGCCTTTACGCGATTTGCGTTCGACGACCATGCCGCCGTCTTTGGGGCAAATCGCTCCGGTGTCTTTGAGAATCGGACGGGTCGTCTTGCATTCCGGGTAGCCGGTGCACGATATGAATTTTCCGAACCGGCCGGTCTTGATCACCATCGGCTTGCCGCAGTTCTGGCAAATTTCGTCGGTCGGCTCGTCCTTGATTTCGAGTTTGGGGAGTTTCTTTTCCGCGGCATCGAGTTCGGCTTCGAACGGCACGTAGAATTTTCGTAAAACTTCAACCCAGTCTTCGCCGCCCTCCGCAACGCGGTCCAAGTTGCCTTCCATCGTGGCCGTGAATTCCAAATCGACGATGTCCGGAAAGTGTTCGGCTAGGAGGTCGTTGACGGCGATGCCGATCTCGGTCGGATGAAACCGGCGTTCGATTTGTTGCACGTATTGGCGCGCTTGAATCGTCTCGACGATCGTACTGTAGGTAGACGGCCGGCCGACACGGTTCTCTTCGAGGGCCTTTACGAGCGAAGCTTCCGTAAAACGCGGCGGCGGTTCCGTGAAGTGCTGCTTGGGATCCAAACGATCGAACGCGAGATCTTCGCCTTCGGTCATTTCCGGCAAGCGCGCTTTGGTCTTAGCGGGCGCGGCTTTACCATTGCGCGAGGCGTTGGACGCTGCGTCTTCTTCTTTTGCCTCTTCGTAGACTTTTGTGAATCCCTGGAACTTCATCACGCTACCGCTCGCGCGGAACGTATAGCGCTTCGCTTTGATATCGACCGTGGTTTGATCGAGTACGGCCGGGGCCATCTGCGAGGCGACAAAGCGCTCCCAAATCAGCGTGTAGAGACGCAACTCGTCGCGCTTGAGCACCCCGGCCATTTTTTCGGGCGTGCGTTCGACCGAGGTGGGCCGAATCGCTTCGTGCGCGTCTTGCGCGCCTTCTTTGAGTTTGTGGACGCGCGGGCCGTGATAGACCTCGCCGTAAGACTGCACGATGAAGTCACGCGCCGCATCGCGAGCGGAGTCGGCGATGCGTGTGGAGTCGGTACGCATGTAGGTGATCAAACCCTGCGTGCCCTCGGACCCGAGGTCGACGCCCTCATACAGTGCCTGCGCGAGCTGCATCGTGCGGCGCACGCGCAGCTTGAGCCGCCGTGAGGCCTCTTGTTGCAGCGTCGAGGTGGTGAACGGCGCGGGAGCGTTGCGGCGAACCTCGCGATGTTTGACCGACTCTACCTTATAGTCCGCACCTTGCAGCTCCGCGATGATCGGCTCGGCCTCTTGCGCTTTGGTGGCCTCAAACTTCTCGCCGTCGCGGGCAATCAAGTCCGCGGGGAAGATCAGTTCGCGGTCGGCGTTGCCGCAAAGGAATGCGGTGATCGACCAGTATTCGCGCGGTACGAATTTTTCGATCTCGCGTTCGCGGTCGACGATCAGTTTGACGGCGACGGACTGTACGCGGCCGGCGGAAAGGCCGCCGCGCAACTTCGCCCAAAGCAGCGGTGAAATTTTATATCCGACCAGACGGTCCAAAATGCGGCGCGCCTGCTGCGCGTTGACCCGGTCGATATCGATCGAGTGAAAGTCTTTGAGGGCGGCTAGTGCGGCTTCTTTAGTGATTTCGTGAAGTTCGATGCGCTTGGGGTCGGGGAGTTTAAGCAGTTGCGCGAGATGCCACGCAATCGCTTCGCCTTCGCGATCCGGATCGGTCGCAAGGTAAACCTCACTCGCGTTTTTGACGGCCGCCTTGAGCTCCTTGATGATATCGCCTTTTCCCTTGATCGTCAGATACTTGGGCGTAAAGCCGTTCTCCGTATCAACCCCGAGGGTGCTCTTCGGCAAATCGCGCACGTGGCCGACCGACGCTTTGACCACAAAGCGGGGCGGCAGAAACTTCTTAATCGTTCTCGCCTTGGTCGGCGATTCGACGATGATCAGGGGCTTTTTCACGGGCCTAAGTATATACCGCCGGTCAAGCCCCAGGCAAATTCCGGCTTTATGCGGCCCATTATAATGAAGGCCCCGGAGGCAAAATCCGGCCCGATAATACGCGCGCGCGAAACCGGTGCGCGTTGCAAAAAGTTGCATTATTTCGCAAAAAAATGTACGATGCACGCAACAGTGTTGCACTTGTTGCATGCACTATCCAAGAAGTTCACGTTCGTCCCTCGGGGACGAGGAGGATCAATGGATTCCGACATGATGCAAAACGGCGGAATGATGGGCGACGAAGCCCCCGCCAAGCGCCGCAAAAAATCCACCCGCCGTAAGGCAAGTGGCGCCGCAAAGAAAAGCACCGGAACGCGCAAGAAAACCGGAGGCCGTAAAAAGGCCGCCGGCGGTCGCAAAAAAGCAACCGGCGCGCGCAAGAAAGCCGGCGGACGTAAGAAAGCCGCGGGCGGACGTAAGAAAGCCGGCGGACGGAAAAAGGCCGC
>JALZBM010000309.1 GCA_030947385.1 Vulcanimicrobiota bacterium | reverse complement strand
CGCGCCATGCACGCGGGTGCCGTTGTGCCTGCGCAACTTTGCACGGTTTTTGAGGATCGCGATCAGCTGGACGAACTGGCTCGCAGCAACGAGCAATACTGGCGCAAGTCGCTGTTGCGCTTGGCGGGAAAACAGGAATGGTGCCTGCACGTGTACGGTGGTCCTCATGTTGCCTCGCATCACGAACCGTATTTGATGCGCGTGAGCGCGTCCGTCGCGCAAGGCGAGCCGCCCGTCGACGGGCCCGCCGGCGAGCACATTTTATCGTTATGGAAAGCATGCGGAGCGCTTGCGTCGGGGACGCGCCGCATCGAACCCTTGAGCAATCCGCACTACATTTTCGGCGGTACGTTCTTGCTGCGACGCGCGCACTTGCGCCAATTTCGCGCGGCGCTCATGCGGTACGCGGTGGGAGCGCGAGAATTCGGCCTTACGTATTATTTAGACGGTCCGCATCCCCCCTTTACGTTCGTTTAGATGACGACGATTGCCGTTTTGCCGGGCGATGGAATCGGCCCGGAAGTGACGCACGCCTCGCAGCGCGTTTTGCAATTCGTGCGCCCGGATCTGGAATGCATTGAAGCACAGGTCGGCGGTGCGGCGCTTGCCGCGGGATTGCCGGCGCTTCCCGAGGGGACGCGCGCGTTGTGCGAACGCAGCGCGGCCATTCTCTTCGGTTCGGTTGGGCTGCCGCAGTATGAAGGCCGCAAATTGCAAGAGCGGCCCGAGTATGCATTGTTCTTGTTGCGCCGCGACTTTCAACTGTACGCAAATATTCGCCCGGTGCGGGTCTTTAGCGGACTCGAAGCAGCCTCAACGCTCAAGCCCGAATTCGTGCGCGGCTTGGACCTGGTCGTCATTCGCGAATTGACGGGCGGCATCTATTTTGGCCAACCCAAAGAGACGCGAACGATCGACGGGGTAGAAACGGCGATCGACACCATGATCTACCGGCCGCTCGAAGTCGAGCGCATCGCGCGCGTGGCTTTCGAACTTGCGGCAAAGCGGCGCAACCTCGTGACGTCGATCGACAAGCAAAACATTCTGGAAACATCACGCCTCTGGCGGCGCGTCGTCACGGAAGTAGCGCGAGATTATCCGTCGGTGCGTTTGGAGCATTTGCTTGTCGATAACGCAGCCATGCAGCTCGTGCGCGCACCGAAAGCGTTCGACGTGATGCTCACCGAGAATATGTTCGGCGATATCTTGTCGGACGAAGCCGCCGTGCTCACGGGATCGATCGGAAATCTTCCAAGCGCGAGCTTGGGTGCGGGCGGCGATCCGGGTAGGCAATTCGGACTGTACGAGCCCATCAGTGGAACGGCTCCCGATATTGCGGGCAAAGGCATTGCAAACCCGGTCGCCGCGATTTTGTCGGCGGCGATGCTGCTGCGCCACAGCGCCGGAGATGAAGTGGGCGCGCAACGCATCGAGACGGCCGTTGAAAAGACGATCGCGGCCGGGGCTCGCACGGCCGACCTCGCGCAATCCGGCGAAACGGCGCTGAGCAGTGCAGAGTTTACCGATCGCGTGCTAGGCTGTTGCTGATTTAGATTCCCTTGGTCTGCGAACTAATTTTCTGACCGTAGTAGTTCTGTAAAAGAACGCTGAGCGATGCGTGCGCACGCGGGTGACCGGCCTTCCACGTGGCGGCCCAATTATTCAAGAGGTCGGCCTTCATCGCGTTTTCCGATGCGTCGTCCATCTCACTGAGCTTTTCCGTATCGGCATACGCGACGAGGGCGTTGCCTTTTATGTCAAAACCGGTCAGGATCTGATCTTTCTTATACCGCTCGACGACAGGTGCCATCCGCGCCGTCTCACGCTCCGCGGTCACGCTCGCGTTCGTCGCGGTGTGCGAAGCACTGCAAGCGCACAACCCAACAAGCGCAACCGTGCTCAGCAATAAATGAATCTTCACACAGACGCTATTCTGCTTCCGTGTCACCCTGAGCCTGTCGAAGGGCCGCCCCGTGTCACCCCGAGCCTGTCGAACCAGTGTCACCGTGCGCCCGTCGAACCAGTGTCACCCTGAGCCTGTCGAAGGGCGTTTCGCCGCAATCACCCGTTCACACCGCGGCAACTGCCGCTGCGTAGCATGCTGGCATGGATGGAATGGGATGGGCGGCGAGCGCCATGGCCGCCTCAAGAGCACGACTCGATATCG
>JALZBM010000134.1 GCA_030947385.1 Vulcanimicrobiota bacterium | reverse complement strand
CCTTTGGTTGCCTCGCGCTGGGTCCGTTCCGCGGTTGCGCGCGGCAGCATAGAGTACTCGGCGGTCACCCAGCCGGTCCCCCGGCCTTTCATCCACGGTGGCACCCGTTCTTCGAGCGTCGCCGCGCACAGCACCCGGGTATTGCCGAGGCTGATCAAGGCGCTGCCCTCCGCGTATTTCAAAAAGCCGGGCTCAATAAGAACCGGCCGGAGTTCATCAAACGATCGGCCATCCGTGCGTGTCATTGCAGCGGCCCTTTCTGCCCGCCCCTCGAGGGCCCCCCTCTTACGGGTAGCCTCAGCAAGGGACGCGAAGCAACGGCTATGCGCCCGAGGCTTGTCTCCGTTGGCTCGGCTAGTTCGCAGCCGCGGCGCATTTTCAAACCGCTCGAGCGGCCGCGTGTTTCGCAGCTGTTGGATTCAGCACATGCATACTCCGTCACCGTCCTCATCGCCGGCGCCGGATATGGCAAGAGCGTTGCGCTCGATCACTGGCTCGCCCAGCAGCAAGAAACGATCGTGCGTTACGACGTGCTCGAGGGCTCGCGAGGGGTCTTCGACTTCGCACTGGGTCTCGCGACGGTCCTTGCACCGCACGTCAAACTGGGCCAGCGCGCGATCCTAAGCGCTTTAGGCGCCGCCGAAAAATCCGCCGTCCCCGATCAAGACCTTGCCGCATGGCTCGTCAACGCGACGAAAAAATTTAAGGGCACGATCGTCGTCGACGATTTTCATACCGCAGCGGCAGACGACCCCGCAGTTTCTAAACTCTTCGCCCGCCTGGTCGAACGCGCGGGCTCTGATATTCGATGGATCGTCGCTTCGCGCGCGCCGTGCGGGCTGCCGATCACGTCGTGGATCGCCTACGGACAATCACAAATGGCGCTGGCCGAGCGCGAGCTGACGTTCACGCACGATGAAGCTACGGAGACATCGCGGACGTTAGGGGCATCGCTTTCTGCGGCGCAGATCAACGAACTGTACGCTTATACGGGCGGCTGGCCGACGGCGATGACGTTTGCGCTCTTGAGTTCCGAACGCACGCTCGACCTCGAAGAGTTGCGCGCTACCACCCAAGCGCTTTCGTACCAATATCTCGCCGAACAAGTCCTTCTGGGCCTGGGCGCGGACGACATCGACTTCTTAGAACGCACGTCGGTTTACGACCGCATCGATCTTGACGTGTTAATGCAGGCCGGCATTACTCAGCCGCGCGCGCGCTTACAGCACCTAAAAGATCACGGGACCTTTATGATTCGCACCGCCGACGGCGGCATCCGGTATCACGATCTGTTTCGCGACTTTTTGCGGCACCGGCTGAGCGAAAACGATGAGAAGTTTAAAGCAGCCTGGACGGACGCGGGCGGCGCATACGAACGGCTCGAACAGTTCGGCCGCGCCTTAGTCGCCTACGAAACGGCACTCGATGCGCACTCCGTACGTCGCGTGTTGGAAGAAAAAGGCTTCAATCTCATCGAGCACGGGCAACGCCGCATCGTTTTGCATGCGCTGGATGGACTCGATGTCGAAATCGATCTCGAAAGTCATCCCGTTATTCTTGCGCTTCGCGCGAATTGCGAAGCGAATACCGGCGATCCCAAGCGCGCTGAGGCATGGTATCGTGCGGCCATTGCCCACGCGTCCTCAACCGTGCAGGAAGCCGAACTCAGGCTTCAGTTCGCACGCGAGCTGATGTCGGAGAACCGCACCGAAGCCGCGCAAATCCTGGAACCCGCCTTGCGTCACGAGCTACCGCTCGAATTGAAGATTGCGATAATGGGGTACCTGGCGACGAATTATTGGTTCGCCGAACGCCATGCTGCCGCGCTCGACCTGATCGACCACGCCCTCAAACTATCGGCTCCGCTTGCAAATGAGGAGGTTCGGGCGGGGTTATTGCATCAATCCGCTTACCTGCTCGCTCTCTCCGGCAAGTCGAAGGCGGCATGCGAGCGGGCGATGCAGGCCCTAAGCATCGCGCAACCCCTTCATCTGCACTCGCTCTGCGCCCGCATTCAATCTCTTCTTTATTACATCGAGTCTCGCAGCGATAACGTCGGGCAGATGATTTGGTGCAGCAAGCAGATGCAGAAGTCGGCCGCGCAGGCCGGCGACATGACGTTGATGTTCTCGGCCATAATCGCCGCGTATGAACTTGAGGTAGAACGCGGCAATTACGAGGTTCTGCCGCAACTTGCCGAACAGCTTCGCGGATTCGACGCGGAACGCTATTCCCGTGCGCGGCAGGCCTTGCTTCCCGCGTTCGCACTGCAGGCGGCGTGGCAGCGGCGCTTTGATGAGGCCACGACTATTTTGGCCGGGTCCGAGGCCGACCAGCAAACGCCGGCGCGACGCGCGCTGCGTGCTACCGAACTGGCTCTCTACAGTGCGGCGGCGGGCAAGCGCGCCGAAGCGGACCTTCTGTGTCTCTATGCGCAGGAACAATTGCGCGAACACGACGCCTTCGAGCCCTACAGCCCGCAGCGCCATGCAAAAACCCTCCTCTTATTGGGACTGAGCACACTGCTGCTCGGCAAGGTTGCCACCGCCAACCGTGCGATCGCGGAAGCCGAGAAACTGACCCATCAGCTGACACCTCGCTCGAAGGCGCTCGTCCGGGCCGCTCGATCGATGTTCGTCCATCTGGAAACGCGCGCGCTGGAGAAGGATGTCGACGACGCTTTCCGCTTGTTGGAAGAAACGGGCTCCACCGGCATCGCGAGAATGCTGCGCGCATTGCCGATGCCGACGTTCGAACGCGAAGGCACGTCGGCCATCCTCACGCGGACCGAAGTGGAAGTGTTGCGAGCGCTCGAGCGATGCGGCGAAAGTAAGGCGGCCGCGGCCGACCTCGGTAAGAGCCCGCTCACCATCGACTGGCATGTGAAGTCAATCAAAAAGAAACTTGCGGTCAAAACCCGCCGCGAGGCAATCCTCTTTGCGCGAGACCGGGGCCTTATCGGCTAACCCCCCCAAAGAATGGGGGGAGACCGCCTGCCGACCGGGGGCTATGCTGTGAAAGTCTTCACTGGTCCGCTGCCCGGAGGCCTAATGAACACCCGCAATCTGCTCGTTTCTCTCACTCTCGTTGCGTCGCTCCTGGGTCTTGCCGCCTGCTCGGGTGGAGGTAGTTCATCCGGTTTCATGCCCAGCACACAGACGTCCGCGACGCGAGCGCCGCTCGATGTCATGATTCCGCACGTATAAGAATCACTATTAAAGGGGACTCCCCGGCATGTTTTCGATTTGTGAAATCTTGGACCGCCTTGAGATCGCAGCCGAACTGCCGCGCATACAACACATGATAATGCCAACATTAGACCGCGCAGCTCGGGTAAAGCTTTACGAATACGTCCGCGAAAACCGGCGTACGCTCGTGGACAAGATCCTACTGGATTTACACCCGTCTTCCGACGAGCGAACGTTCGCGTCATCCCTGTTTTTTGCCGGCTTTCTCGACCGTCTTTGTCAGGCGCTTGTGCGCGACGAATTCTTACCGCTCGAGTTGTGGGTCAAAGCGCTTGCAATGGACGACGAATTTGAAAGCCGCACGTCGCGGTATCTCGCAATGGCCTGTTCGCTCGTCGCGGACGAATTTAAAAACGCCTCGGAGTACAACCCTTCCGTCGGCATCTACCTCACGCTTACCGCCGTCGAACTGGAAACCACGTTCGTTAACGCGCGGCTGCAACGCCAAGGCACGCCACGCGTGGATACGACGAAGCTTCTTCCCGCAGACCACGTCATCGATGCGCTCGTAGCCGTAATTCGCACGCGTGGCGACGAAGGCTATCAGCACGCTCGTGCCGTCAGCGCTTTATGCGGCCGGATCGGCGGCGCAATGCGCATGACCGACGATCAGATTCTCTTTCTAGAACGGGCCGGACTCATTTCTAGTATCGGAAAAATCGGCATTCCCGATGCGATCCTTGAAAAAGCCGGACCGCTCGACGAGGATGAATGGGCAATTGTCGCGCGATACCCGGCAATGGGTGCTTCGATCTTGCGCACGATGCCGGCGCTTGCAATGTACGCGCCGGTTATTCGCGCCCACCGGGAACGTTTGGATGGACGCGGGTATCCTGACGCCGTCGGAGCGCACGATATTCCGCTGCAGGCAAAGGTTGTCGGCGTTGCGGATGCGTTTCATGCCATGATGAGCGCACGGCCCTACCGGCCCGCCCTCTCCGCAAGCGACGCGATCGACGCTCTCAAAGCCGGCGCCGGCGCGCAATACGATGCGGACATCGTACAAACGCTGGCTCGTTTAGTTACTCCCGCATCAAGAGTCGAACAACTCGCGGACATTCAAACTTCCTAGCTTCTCCGCCCGGGTGTGGGCTCTTTTTGAAAGCAGCGGGCGGCCTACCGGGTGTGGGCAAGATGGTGGCCGCCCGCGATATTAGCGCAGGAGACTCGACAAATCAGGCTTCGCGCCCTATAGTAGGAGGCGTGCTTTGGTCTTTCCAATGCCGCGACGCACGCAAGGCTGAAAACGTTCGCGAGCACTTTCTTACATTTCTGCACACCTTTGCGGCATGCGACTCCGACTTTGCCGCCGCCGAACTGATTTTCGGCGAACTCATCGCCAATGTCGTACGCTATGCACCAGGTAGAGTAGCAATCACCGTCGAGTGGCACGATCATTCGCCCGTTCTCCATGTCGAAGACGACGGCACCGGATTCGAACCAAAATTCAACTTGCCGGAAGATCCCCTTGCGGAAAACGGACGCGGACTCTTTCTCGTTGCGGCGCTAAGCAAACACGTAGACGTTGCGTGCGATCGCGACCGCGGCACGAAAGTCTCCGTCGTCCTCCCCGTATTCAAAACCGCATAACCGTGTCACCCTGAGCTTGTCGAAGGGCGCGTTCCTCAGCAATCGTGTTCTCAACGGTGTGCTATCTCATGAGTGCGTGGCTTCTCCCGTAGCAAAGCGAACGTCGACATTCTCGACCTTCGCACTTTGTAAATGAGCGCCGACAATCCCCAGCTAGCAATAAACATCCCGATGATGATAAAGCCCAGCGTGCCGAAGTTGCCGCTCAGGTTCGCAATCTAATTCCAGAACGTACCTCGTAGCGCTAATTGCCCTTCCGAAACGCTCGGTGCTTCGATCGTTCCGACAAGCAGCGCAACGAACCCTGAGACCAGCGTGATATTCATGCAGGCTGAAGACTGAACGCCTGCATTAGAATTGCTTCGTTAGCGTAAGGCGGATTAAGGGCCGTTGAATAGGATGGAAATGAACGTCGGCAACGCCCGCTCCGCACTGCGCGATAGGACACGCGCCCGTGTACCCGGGCTTTGTATAGGCCGGATCGCTTGGGATCCAGGAGTTATAGTAGTAGTCGATGTCACTGGCTTTCGCACCCAGAAGATTGAAAATATCGAAGCCGATCTTCGTAGCGTTGCCCGCATTAAAACCGCCCTGGAGGTTCACCGTTGTGGTCGGATGCGAAAAAATACTGCCGTCTTCAATCAGCGGCCGCGGCCCGAAGTACCGCATGCGAATACTTCCAAAATATTTCGGACGATCCACGGTAACGCCGAACGTCAGTACGTCTTTAATCGAGCCGGGAATAATCGAGCCGACGGGATCGAAATTGGTAAATTTGGCGACGGAGCTGGCAAAATCGAGATCGTATGTTATTCCGGGACTGGGCGCCCAAAAATTCGCAAGTTCTACGCCATAGCGGCTACTCGGCCGTCCGGGCGACGTGGTGCCGGCATCGCCTTGAAAGATAAGTTCCGACGCCAGATCCAAATTCCAGAACGAAACGGTCGTCCGTAATTTCTGTCCGAATGCCAAACGCACGCCGAGTTCTTCTCCTTGAGCGCGCACGAGCGGCGTAGCGCCTTGCACGATCTGCCCGGTTCCGGGATCGGTGGTTTGGCCGGTCCCCGGATCGACTCTTTCCGCTACGCCGCGCGCATCGTTGCTGTGAAAGCTCTGCCCGAGGTCCAAATACAATTCGGTCTTCGGATTGGCCGCGTAGGCTGCCGCGATTTTCGGGCTGACGATGCCCGCCTTTATGATCCCGGAATTTTCCGGCCGCAGGTCCTTGACGGTGAACGTATACAGATCGGCCCGCAATCCCGCGGTCACTCTAAACTTCTTACTGAGATGCTGTTCGGTTTGCGCGTAGAAACCATGACTCGTCTCAATGACGTTGTCGACGCGCGTCGTACCGATGACCGTCTGTTTTTTCGTCGCGAACAGGGACACGGGCTTGATGTTATCGTTGCGGAACTGATAGCCGATCGTGTTGACGGCTGCGGGCGTTTCCCACGAACGGTTCGCATTCAGGCCTGACACGACGCGGTGATCGACTTGCTCGAACTGATCCATGTTCACCGGATCGTTCAAGAAATACGTGAAGTCGGAAAACAAATGCAGGCTGTAATCCATAACG
>JALZBM010000030.1 GCA_030947385.1 Vulcanimicrobiota bacterium | reverse complement strand
ACGGCACATCGCTATGGAGGGTGCCCGGGTAGGCGATGGCATGCGCATCGAACGCCGCGTACACCGGCAAGTCGTTGGTGTATTGAATTCGGCCGCAGCGAAGCGTCATCTAGCGGTTACGAGTTCTGGTTGCGCTATATCGCCCGGAGGTGTCCAGTCGAACGGAAATTCTTCGTACGTCGAATTGCGCCGAACGGCTTCGTATCCGGCCTCTTCGATCAAGCGGCGAAATTCGCGGTCGTCCACGTACTGCCCGGACTGCGTACCGGCACTATGATAGATGCGCTCTTCATCCGTGCTGCCGTGCGTGCCGTCCATATCGTCGGCACCGAACTCGAGCGCCACCTGGCACACTTTGATGCCTTGAATCATCCAATAGGCTTTGATATGGTCGAAGTTGTGGAGCATCAAACGCGAGACGGCAAACATGCGAATGTCGTCTAACCCCGAAGTCCATCCGCAATCGTTGAGCTCGTTGCCGTCGGGATGAAACGCGAGCGGGATAAACGCGTTGAATCCGGGCGAACGCTCTTGTGATTCCCGCAAGCGAATCAGGTGATCGACGCGTTCTTGCGGGGTTTCAACCGTGCCGTACAACATCGTGGCATTTGAGGCGATCCCTTGGCGGTGCGCTTCTTCGTGGACGGCAAGCCATTGATCGGCGGTGACTTTATTCGGGCACACGACCTTGCGAAAGCGCTCGGAAAAAATTTCGGCGCCCCCGCCGTTAATGTTGTCGAGTCCGGCATTTTTTAATTGCCGCAAAATTTCGCCGTAATCGAGCCGGTGCCGGCGCGCCATGTAGTCGATTTCGGCCGACGTAAAGAGCGACAGTTGCACGTGCGGCAAACGTTCTTTGAAACGGCGCATGAGCGGCAACCAGTAGTCGAGGGTAAGTTGACGCGGATCGTGGCCGCCGACGATGTGCA
The DNA here is from genome assembly GCA_030947385.1 of Vulcanimicrobiota bacterium. Classification (GTDB taxonomy): domain Bacteria; phylum Vulcanimicrobiota; class Vulcanimicrobiia; order Vulcanimicrobiales; family Vulcanimicrobiaceae; genus JACRUB01. Next base: position 14,530 of record JALZBM010000030.1, on the reverse strand, counting down.
GTTGGTTGAAGTTGGTGCCGGTCTCCAGCGCCTTATCCATCACTTGGTCGGCGGTCATGCGAACCAGGCGGTCGGCTTCTTTAAATTCGTCGACTGCAAACGAACAAAATTTGCAGTTTGCGTAGCATACGTTGGTCGAATTGATATAGCGATTGAGAACGTAAAAGACTTTTTTACCGCTCTTGCGCAGTTTTACCGCGCGGGCCATTCGTCCCAGCGAATGGATGTCCGGCGTGCGGAACAGCGTCAACCCGTCCTCGAGCGAGAGCGCAATACCCTCGTCGACCTTATGCCGGATGGATGTGAGGGCGGGATCGGAGATCAAGTAGCATACCTCTGCTGGGCAAGTGCGGCGCTTCGCTGACGCTACTACTGTAACGCAAAGCCGTGCGTCCGAAGAAGTACTTTTGCTTCAGGGTACGCTTAATCCCCGAGAAATCTCCCGTACAACGGCACCTTTAGCCAGGCGCAGACGCCGAGCGCCACGCCGACCCCCGATACTCCAAGCAAAATTCCGCCCACCACATCCGAGGGATAATGCGCGCCGAGCGCGAGGCGCGACCAGCACACGGCCAGCACCAAGGCGATGAGCAGCCCGGATGCGACCGTCCTGCCTCGTGGCCTCAGTTCGTGGCTGCGGCTCAATAAGTACGCCCACAAGCCATAGAAGGCAACGGCCAGCGTTGCATGACCGCTCGGAAATGACATCGCCGTTTCGTGTTTGACGACCCAGTCCATCCGTCGCGGCCGTCCGAAGAGATGCTGCAGCTGATCGCTTGCAAACCACATAACGAGCAGCACGATCAGCGTTAGCGCAACGCGTATGCGCCACTGCGGGAACAGGATTGCAACGACGATCGATGCGATTCCAAGGGGCGCGAGCCACTGCAGGTAGAGCGTCCAGGTGAACATCCACGCGACCAATGCGCCGCGACCGATAAGCGCGTGGGACGCACTATCGAGCGCGCCGGGCGGCCGATGGGCGACGGCAAATCCGAGCGCCAGAAAAAGTCCATAGCTCACAAGCGCGGTGAAAAGCGGCGCAACGGCGCGCGCGGCCCCTTCGCGTGTCTCAGGAGCCGGTTGCAAACAAATCGGCCCCCGCTCCGTCCGAGCGGCCCAAACGCGGCGCTACCGTTTCAAGTTCGGAAAGCGTGAGCAGAATGCGCCGCGGTTTCGTACCTTCGTGCGGGCCGACGATCTTAAACTCTTCAAGTTGCTTCATCAAACGCACGGCGCGCGGATGTCCCACCGAAAATTGCGATTGCAGCTGCGCGGTCGACGCGTAGTTCATTTCGATAATAAATTTGGCGGCGTCGTAGCACAGCGGATCTAGATTCTTATTCGCGGACTCATCGTCGGCAATCGGCACGACTTCGACGTCCAGTAAGTTATCGGGACGCGACTGCTTGCTCCAGAAATCTACGAGCCGGTTGACCTCGGCCCCGGTGATCAGCGCGCCTTGCGAGCGAACCGGTTTGGGGGCGTCGATCGGCAGATACAGCATGTCGCCGCGGCCGAGCAAACGCTCCGCTCCGCCCATATCCAAAATCGTCCGGGAATCCACCTGCGAGCTAACCGCAAACGCAATCCGCGAGGGAATATTTGCCTTAATGATGCCCGTGATAACATCCACCGACGGACGTTGCGTTGCAACGATCAAATGAATCCCGGTAGCGCGCGCCAGTTGCGCTAGGCGGCAGATCGTCGTTTCAACTTTGGCGGGCGCAACCAGCATCAAGTCGGCAAGCTCGTCGATGACGATGATGACGTAAGGAAGCTTTTCGTCCGGATACTTTGCGTTATACTCCTCGATCTTGCGAACGCCGGCCTTGGCAAAGCGTTCGTAGCGCGAGTCCATCTCTTTGGTCATCTCAAAAAGCGCTCCGGCCGCGAGGCGCGCATCGGTAATCACATCTTTGATCAGGTGCGGAATTCCGTTGTAGACGGTGAGTTCGACGCGCTTGGGATCGATCATCAGGAGCTGAACTTGATCCGGCGTGGCGCAAACGAGGATCGATGCGATGATGCAATTTAAACACACGCTCTTGCCGCTGCCGGTGGCACCCGCCACGAGCAAATGCGGCATCTTGCCGAGATCGCCGAAGATGGGCCGGCCGGTAATATCCTTGCCGAGCGCCATGTTGAGCGGCGGGATCGTGCCGCGGAACGGCAGCGCTTCCAGAATTTCGCGAATCGCAACGACCGACACGGTTGCGTTGGGAACTTCGATTCCTACGGCAGACTTGCCGGGAATCGGCGCTTCGATGCGCACGCTGGTCGCGGCGAGCGCGAGCGCAATATCGTCCGCGAGCGACGAAATTTTGGAAATCTTGACGCCGCGGTCCGGCTTGAGTTCGTAGCGTGTGATCGATGGGCCGCGTTCGATATGCACGACCTTCGCGGCTACGCCGAAGGAGGCCAGCGTATCTTCTAAGACGTGCGAGCGGCTCGAATCGTCGGTAATTTGCGCCTGAGGTGGATCGAAAAGTGCGAGGTCGGGTAGACGGTACGTGCGCGCGGTCGCGCCCGCCGGTTCGTATTCACCGGCGATGGGATCTGCGAGACCGTCTTCGTCTTCGTCCTCGAGTTCGTCGGCATCGTCTTCGTCTTCGATGAAGTCCGGGTCGTTCGCGGCAACGTCGTCTTCGTCGTAGTCGGCTTCGAGTTCTGCGGCAACATACTGTTCGACGGCAACCGGGACGAGCGCGGTCGATGCTTCAACGATCGGCTTGGGCTTTTTGCCGGCCGGCACGGCGAGGTCGAAGGCTTCGCGTACGGAGTTGTGGCCCTGCGGTAAGGCGAACTGCATCCTCGGCATGCGAATCGTTCGCACGCGCATGATGCCCCAGCCGATCAGCTTCTTAACGGAAACGTTCGTTACCCAGACCGTCAGTAGTATGAGGACCAAGCCGAGGATGATTCGCGCGCCGGCTACACCGACGAGCGCTCGCAGGCCCGACCAGATGCTCGATCCCGCAATGCCGCCGTGCCGGCCGAATGCAGCATCGATCGTGAGAAAGTATCCAAACGCGGCCATACCGAGGCTCGCGATCATCCGCGGCACGTTTATCTCAAGGAATATGATGGCGCCGAAAAGCGCCACAAGCACCGGAAACATCCACGCTCCGTTACCGAAAAGGGCATGAAGTGCGGCCGATGTGGCCGAGCCGGCGATGCCCGCATGCGCGGGCGGGACGATGAGAGCGATACCGAAAAGGACGGCGAGACCTAGCGCGGCAATCCCGGCTATCTCGTAGTTCCAACGCGTTCTCGCGGTCGCCTTACGGCGTACGCGTGCCATGGACATCATTCTTTCGTCATAGCCGTTCGTGCGCCCCTCGGGGTATGCATAAGCAAGCAACATTTTTTTGCGGGAGCATTTTTTTGAGCGTAGCCACCATCGCGGTTCTGCAAGGTGACGAGACCGGTCAGGAATTATTGGTCGAGGCCCTGCGGGTCCTCGATAAATCGGTCATCGATATCGACGTCACTCTCGAGCATTACGATCTCTCGCTCGAAAACAGGCGCGCCACGAACAACGGCATCGTGCACGAAGCTGCCGCCGCCATGAAACGCACGCGCCTCGGCATCAAAGCCGCGACCATCACGCCGGAAACGTCCGGCGACGTTGGATCGCCGAACGCCATTTTGCGCAGCGAAATCGGCGGCAAAGTCATCGTGCGCACGGGCCGGCGATTGCCGGGCGTGCGCCCCGTCGCGGGAATTCACGCGCCGATTTCTATCGTGCGCATGGCGGTGGGCGATGCGTACGGCGCCAAGGAATGGCGTGAAGGCGAGGGTGCAAGCGAGGTCGCCTTCCGCACCGAGCGTATCGAGCGCAACGTGTGCCGCGCCGTCTCCGAGTACGCATTTCAGCACGCCCGAAAAATGAATGCGAAAGTCTTCGGCGGTCCCAAGTACACGGTCAGCCCCATATACGAAGGGATGCTTAAGGAAGAGATGGATGCTGCGGCGCGGCGGCATCCCGATATCAAGTACGATCCGCAGCTCATTGACGCAACCTACGCGCTGCTGCTTTCCAATCCCGGCGATGCGATGGTCATCCCCTCCCTCAATCGCGACGGCGACTGCCTCTCGGATCTCGTGATGCAATTGTTCGGTTCGATCGCCGGCGCGGAATCGATCCTCTTGAGTTTTGACGATCAACTCAAACCCGACGTCGTGATGTCGGAGGCGCCGCACGGAACCGCGCCGCGCCTGTTCGGAAAAAATGTCGCCAACCCAATGGCGATGATTCTCGCGTCGGCTGCGGTCCTTTCTTATATCGAGGACAAACGCGCGCAAAACGCATCGCGCGCCATTTACGAATCCACGTTAGAAACGGTATACGAGGGACTGGCCACAAGCGATCTCGGCGGTGACGCCTCAACCACCGACTTTACCGACGCGGTCATCGGCCGCGTCAAACGCAAACTTGACGTCTGGTCGACGCTCTAGGCACTCCCCGCTATAGCCTGCGCCCCTTCCATCCGATAAGTGCTAGGTATGCACAACAAGCGCCGGACGTATCGTCAGAACGTCGAGATGCCCGTCGAACTCAAGGTCACCGGATATCCCGTCGAGGTGCGCGCAACCATGACGGATTTGTCCGCCGAGGGCTGCCGCATCCGGTCGCTCATCGCCTTAGAAAAAGGCGCGGCGCTGAATTTTTCGATTCGCGGTGCGGGCGGTAAATCGCTCGAGCTGCGCGGCAGAATTGCCGCGCGCAAGAAGATCGTCGGTCAAGCATACTACGCGTATGGAGTTACGTTCGAAACGATTTCGAGCGGTGAAAGCGCTAAGGTGATCGCGGTCGTTATGGAAATCCAGCGGCGCGCGGCCGCCGACCGAAGCGCCGTAAAAAGCGGTTCGATTACCGGCGCAAAGCCGGGAAAAAAACGCGGCACGTACCGCGCCGTCGTCACGTTTCCCGTGAAGTACCGGTGCGACTCACGCCCCGGAGCAACGGCCGCGCAAGCAAGGGATTTGAGCGCCGGCGGCCTGCGTCTGATTTGTGATGAGCCGCTGCCGAGCAATGCGGCCCTCACCCTGGAATTTACGCTGCCGCATGAGGTGCTTTCCATTTTCAGCGGTGCGACGCCGCAGGACCCAAGCCCCTTCGGCGACCGCGGCATCCTGCGGCAAAAACCCAAGGATCCGCGCCGCCCGTTCGAACCGATGACCATTCGCGCTACGGTTGCCGCGCGCTTAAAAGATTCATTGGGACACATCGTGCTCGGCGTGAGATTTATCGACGCCGACACCTTCACGCGCGAAGAAATCACGCGCTACATCCACGCCGTTCAGCTGTACCGAATTCGCAAAAACGTCAGCAACGCATAGGTGCGGCGCAGTTTTAGCGGGCGATCAGCACGACGCCGGCAAGCGCGCCGATTAAACCCACGTATTGCACGGCGCCTAACCGCTCCCTTAGCACGATCCATGCGAGCAGAACGGTGCTCGCCGGATAGAGCGACGTCAGGACTGCTGCAACGGAAAGATACCCTTTGAACGTTGCCAGAACGTAGAGCGCATTCGCGCACATATCCAGCGCGCCCCCGGCTACGATAAGCGGCAACGCCGGCCGCGCGGGACGCAGCGGCTGACGCGCCATTAGAGCGACGGCCGCAAGAAAAATCACGGAAGCCAGACGCGCCGCAACGAGCGGATACAATCCGGCTGAGGACCCCGCGTGCGCGAGGAGGACAAAGAATCCGCCGATGATGATGCCGGCGAAGATGGCCTGCTTCACTCCCGCAGTGCGGAACTCGAATTTTCCGCCGGCGTCAAACGACGTTGAAATCAGAACGACGGAAATGAGCGCGATGGCGATTCCGGTGCCTTGAAAAACTGACAGATGGTCGCCGCGCAAGGTGCCGAGCGTGACGGGAAAGGCTGCGGCGAGCACGGCCGTAATGGGTGAAACGATTCCCATTTTCCCTATTGCGAGGGCCCGGTAGAGAAATACGATTCCAAGGCCACCGCAAATTCCGGCGCCGGCGCTCCATGCGTATTCGGCACGGGTCGCATGTCCCGGAAAGAACGGCAATACGGCGAACAATAAGACGAAGCCCACGGCCTGCGAGACCACCGTAACGGACCACATCGACGACCGTTTGGTCGCAAGGCCGCCGCAAAAATCTGCCGCGCCGTAGAATAGTGCGGCGAGTAAGCCGAGAACGATACCCACTAGCGTCCCGTCGGGTCCAATGCATCGCGCAATCCGTCACCCAAGAGATTGAATCCAAGCACCATCGTGGTGATGGCAATCCCCGGAAAGATCAGTGCCCATGGAGCGGATAGCCAATAATCGCGCGCATCGTTAAGCATCGCGCCCCACTCCGGCGCGGGCGGCCGCGCGCCCAGACCGAGGTACGATAGACCCGCAGCTTCTAACGTTGCGGTCGCGATGCCGAGCGTCGCTTGCACGAGCAACGGCGCCAGAATGTTGGGCAGAATGTGACGGGCAAGAATGCGCGGCACCCAAGCTCCAACCGCACGCGCGGCCTCGATGTATTCCAAGTTTTTGACTGCAAGGACCGAAGCCCGCGCCAAGCGCGCGTACTGTGGAATGTACACGATTCCGACGGCGATCATGAGATTGTTGATGCTAGGCCCCAGAATCGTCGTAATGCCGATGGCCAGAATGATCGACGGAAACGCGAGCATCAAATCCATCGCCGCCATAAGCGCCGTGTCCACTTTCTCACCCGCGTAGCCGGCCAGCACGCCGATGAACGTACCCGCGGTAATCGCAAGGCCGACGGCGACAAAGCCGATGCGGATGGAAATCTGCGATCCGTACACCACACGCGCGAAGATATCGCGTCCAAGCTTATCCGTGCCCATCAAGTGCGCGAGGCTCGGGTGCGCGCCCTGATTGGCGAGATTTTGAGCCAACGGACCGGCCGGAGCGATCACCGGCGCAAAAATCGCCGCAAGCACAATGACGGCGACGATCGCTAAGCCGATAATGGCGCCCGGCGTCTTTCGCAAACGCAGCCACACGTCGCCCGCATAACTGCGGGATTGTGCCGCCGACTCTCCGATCACACTTCCATTACAACGGGAATGACGATCGGCCGGCGCCGCGTGCGGTTGAAAATTGACTTGGAAAGCGCGCCGCGAATGTGTTCCTTGACGGTGTTCACGTCGCGAATTCCTTCGACCGAGCAGTTGGCGATCACCGAAGAGAGCTCGTTTTTGAGTTCGTCCAAGACGCCGCCCGATTCCGGCAAATACATCACGCCGCGCGTAACGATATCGGGTCCCGCCATGACGCGCGCTTCTTCGGCATCGATCGTCACCACGACCATCATGATGCCGTCGCTTGAGAGCGCCTTGCGGTCGCGCAGTACGGCCTGACCGATGTCGCCGACACCCGAGCCGTCAACCAACACGTTTCCACCGTAGGTTTTTCCGATCTTATCCGCGTGCGTTTGCGTGAATTCTAAAATGTCGCCGTTTTCCACCACAAACACGTTCGCGGGATCGACGCCCGTTTGGGTTGCGAGTTTGCCGTGATGCACGAGCATGCGGTACTCGCCGTGAACGGGCATGAAGAATTCGGGCCGCACGAGGTTGAGCATCAGCAACAGTTCTTCTTGCGAGGCGTGGCCCGAGACGTGCGATTTTCCATCGGTTCCGTGGATGACGGTGGCACCGAGTTTATACAAGTTGTTGATCGTCTTGTAGACGCTCTTCTCGTTACCGGGAATGGGCGTCGCGCTAATCACGACGGTATCGCCGGCGACGATTTTGAATTTGCGATGGTCGCGAACGGAAAGCCGCGTGAGTGCCGACATGGGTTCGCCTTGCGAACCCGTCGTCATGACGACGACTTTTTCGTGCGGATGCTCGTCAACGTCTTCAATCCGGATGACGCGCTCGGCGGGGACGCGCAAATGGCCCAGTTCCGAGGCGAAATGCATGACGTTGGCAAGCGAACGGCCCAGAAACGCGATCTTCTTGTCGAAGCGCACGGCGTGGTCGATGACCTGCTGGATTCGCGGCACGTTGGAAGCAAACGACGCGACGATAATCCGGCCTTTGGCGTGCGAAAAAATCGCGGTAAACGCTTCACCGACGATCCGCTCGGAGAGCGTGTGGCCCGGCCGCTCGGCATTGGTGCTGTCGGAGAGCATGCAGAGCACGCCTTCGTCGCCCACCTTTGCGATGGCGGCAAAGTCGGCGGGCTTGCCGTCGATCGGCGTTTGATCGAACTTGAAGTCGCCCGTGTGAAAGATGATTCCCACCGGCGTGCGGATGGCAAGGGCACACGCGCCGGCAACGGAATGATTGATGTGCAGAAATTCCGTTTCGATCTCGCCGAAACGAACGCGGTCACCCGGTTTCACCAAACGGAACGTGCTGTCGTTGAATTTGTGTTCGCGCGCCTTGGCTCGAATGAGCGCGAGGGTCAAATCCGTGCCGACGATCGGCACCTTGAACTCACGCAGCAGATACGGGATGCCGCCGATGTGATCTTCGTGCCCGTGCGTAACGAGGACTCCGCGAAACTTGTCCGCTCGCTCCCGCAAATACGAAAAGTCGTTGATGACGATGTCGACGCCGTACATCTCGTCATCGGGAAACATGAGACCGCAATCGACGGCGACGATGTCGTCATTCGTTTCGATCAGGGTCATGTTGCGGCCGATTTCGCCGCACCCGCCAAGGGGAATTATTCGAACGTAGGGCTCGTCCGGCGGGGCCGGCACGACTAAGGCATCGACAGTCAAACTTCGGTCACATCTTTAGAGGAGGGCCCTTCGGTGTGAAGAGTGCTCCGGAGGGATTTATGCACGTTTCCATGCGCGCCGGCTCGGCGCTCTTGACGGCTATTCTACTTGGCGCCGCCGCGTCCGCCTCGACCAAAGGCGCCGGCCGCCGCTTTTCCGCGACGACGGCCCCGGTGCGGTCGCTCGAAATGTATTCGCTGCGGGCCCGGCGGCGCGCTGCGCTCATACTGCAGATGGAACTGCTGGAATTGCGAAAGGCGCGGCTCGAACGCGTCCGCGAGGTCATTCAAAAGCGCTTGCCGATCGATTTTTTGCTGCGACCCTGACCCGCGTCAGGCGGGAAGAGCATCGGGCGAACTGAAACTTTGCAGACGACCGCAGCGTAGTTATCGCTGGGCTGCTATTTGCATTTGCTATTTGTCAAAAGAGGGTGCTCTCATGGCTATCGACACTCCGGGGTCGCCCGAGCGTGCAAGCGGGCTCGCGACGGCGCTCAACGTCATCGTTGCGCCGCGCGAAGCATTTGAAACGCTGCGCATCGCTCCCACGTGGGCTTGGGCCTTCATTATAGCGGCCGTCCTGATGGCGATCGGCACGGTTCTCGCCTTCCCGGCGAGCGACCATGCAAATCTCATCATGACGCAGCACATGGTCGCGCATAGCACGTTCCTGGCAAACGCGACCGATGCGCAAAAACAGAAAATGCTGGCCGACGCACAAAACCCGTCGCTTGGCAAACACATCCTCGGCATCGCCATCAGCGTGGTTTTTCTTCTGATTATCGCCGCTTTTCAAGCCCTCATCCTCCTGGTTGGAAACGCACTCGGCGGCGGGCGCGCGAGTTACAAACAGCTTTTTTGCAGCGTCATGAATATTGCGATCGTCGGCACCGGCCTGATGTGGGTCGTGCTCGGTATCATCACGATCCTGCGCGGACCGGCAACGTTTTCAAGTCCGGCCGACCTCATCGGCGCGGTTCCGGGACTTGGCTACATCGCCGGATCGGCCAGCGCCGGTACCGCCACGTTTCTGGCTGCAATCAACATCTTCACCGTGTGGAGTGCGGTGCTTATGGCCACCGCTATGCTGATCGTGGCGCGGGTCTCTAAGCCGATCGCCTACTCGTTTGCAGCGCTGATCCTGGTGCTGGGTGCCGGCGTCCCCGCGTTGCTTGCGGGAATGATTCCCAAGTAATCATGCGTGCGATGCGCGGTGTAGCCGCGGCTGCCGTCTACCTCTGCTTCTCTTTTGCAATCGCAACCGCCGCCACACCGCTCACGTTGCACGACAGCGTTGTCTATGCGCTGTCCCACAATGCCGCGATTGCGGCAAAAAAGTCTGCCGTGGCAAGCGCCCAGGCCACATTTACCAAGCAGCGAGCGCAAGAACTTCCGCCGGTGACCGGAACGCTGCAAAATCAGCTCGCCCGTTCGAGTAACGCAGGTGGTCAATTCGCGCAGTTCGGCATCGCACCATCCAACAAGTTCTCGCAGAACACGGCACAAATCGGCACGCAGTACACCTTGTACAACGGCTCGTTAACGCAAATTGCGGCCCAAGAGGGTAAACGCCAGTTAGAGTCTGCGCGGGCCGACTTGAAGCAAACCGAAGAACAAGTGACGACAAACGTGGTGAGCGCGTACTTCGGCGTGGCGAGCAAAGAGAACGGCTCGCTTATCGCGCGCAACAATTTAGCCTACCAGCAAACACTTCTGTCGGCCGCCCGCGCGAAGGAGCGCGCCGGGCTCGTCGCGGGCGTCGATGTGTTGCGCGCCGACGCGGCCGTGCAGCAAGCACTCTCAACGAATCTGGTCGCGCAGTCCGACGCGCAAACCGCACGCGAGACGCTCGCACAGTCAATCGGCGCGCCCATCGAAACTCCGTTTACGGTATCCCAGACCGTTCCCGAACCCGCGCTACCCGCGCAAACCGTCGAAAACTTGTCGCGGATCGCGCTAGCCAACCGGCCCGACATCGCAGTCGCGCAGGCCAATCTCGCGGTCGCTAAATTAAGCCGGGCGGCAATCGACACCGACCTGCGCCCGCAAATCACGTTGAACGGGGCTTTTGGAAACCAGCTCTCGCCGACCAACGCCGCATCGCAAGCGGCGCAGATCAACAGCATCAACTCGCAGTGCGCGGCCGGACTCTTACCGCCGTCGCAATGCGCGGGCGCACCGTTTACCTTCAACCGGGGAACGCCCGGCTTTTGGCAAATTGGGGCGACGACGACGCTCGGCGTCCCGCTGATCGACTACGGAACGCGCAAAACCGCGCATGCTGCGGGCGATGAAAACATTCGCTCCGCGCAGCTCGCCCTGGATACGACGATGTACGGAGCACAAGCCGACGTGCATCAATCCTTGCGCGGCGCTCAAACGGCGGCGGCGTCTCTGGTCTATCAAAAAAAGGCCGCGGCGCTCGCGGGCGAATCGGCGCGCATCGCGCAACTGCAATATAAAAACGGCCTCATTTCGCTTACCGATGTGACGGCGGCCCAAAATACCGCCGTTTCAGCGCAAACCGATCTCTTTAACGCGCGCGTCGCGTACGTAAACGCCCTCGTTAAACTCCGCACGGCTCTGGGCACTTTCGATCCGGCCGGCATCGTCTCGGACTTATAAAAACCACATGAATAAACGCCTGCGAAACATACTGATCGTCGCCGCCGGGCTCGTACTGCTCGTGCTCGTCGCCGTCGTCGCCGGAAAACGCGGACACGCTCAAGGTGTCAGCGTCAAACAGACGACCGTGAAGTACTCAACGTTTACGACCAAATTGCCCGAAAACGGAGTGGTGCAGCGCCCGCGCACGCAAACCTTGACCGCGCAAATTGGCGGCACCATCGGTGGAATTTTCGTCAAGGCGGGCGATCGGGTCGCAGCCGGAGCGCTGCTCGCAACGATCTCGAATCCGCAAATTATCAGCGGCGCGCAAGGCAGCGGACAGGCCTACCGCGCCGCCATCGCCCATGCGGCAAGCTCGGCTGCGGCAACACGTACCAGCGTCGTGCAAGCGCAAGCCAACCTCGTCTCCGCGCGCGCACGACTGACCCAGGCGCAGCAAGACGTTGCAAACGGTTCGCAATCCGGTCTCGGCTACGGCGGCAGCACTGCGGCCGATCAACGCGTTATCGCCGATGCGGCGCTTTCCAACGCCCAAACAAACTTGCGCGAAGCGCGACGCGTCTATGCGGCCGACCGGGATCTGCTCGCCAACAAAGCCATCTCGCGCGATCAGCTCGATCAGCAACAAGCCAAACTCGAACAGGCGCAAACCGCCTACGCGCAGGCCAAACAACAGCGCGAGTCCCTCAACGGCCAATTATCGCGTTCGCGCCAGGTGCTTGCCGATAATCTGCGCTCGGCCCAAGAAGGGTACGCGCAGGCGCAGGCGGCGCTTGAAGCCGCACGCTTGCAGACGGGCAGCGGAGACGTTGCGGCAGCCAACGCGGACGCGGCAAAGGCGGCAACGGATTATTCTTACGCGCAAGAACAAGCCTCGAGCACTCAAATTCGCGCGCCGTTTTCCGGCATCGTTTTGAGCGTGGCCGCACAAGCCGGTGATGCGCTGCGTCCAATGCAACCTGGAGATCCGGTAACGATAAACCAGACGATGTTCAGCCTGGCGGGCGACGACGCGTTTATCGTGCGCACCAAAGTCGACGAGCAAGATGTCATCAACGTGCAGCCCGGACTCCGTGCCAACATCACGGGAGAAGACTTCCCCGGCAAGACCCTAACCGGCCGCGTTACCGCCATTTCACCCGTGGCGCAAAAGTCCGACGATCCGTCCAGCACGGCGCGGCAAATCATCACGACGATCCGGCTGGACCGTTCTCCCGCCTACTTGCGCGACGGAATGAGCGTGGATGTCGACATCCTCACGACCAGCGTTTCGCATGCCATGGTCGTTCCCAACGACGCACTGATCAAAGAAAAGGGCAAGACCTACGTATATGTCGTGCGAAACGGTACGGCGCGTAAAACCGCCGTGCGAACGAGGCAAACCAACGACACGCAATCCGTAATCGCTTGGGGACTGCGTCCCGGCGAGGTCATCGTTGCCGAGAAGCCGGTCGGGATTATCGACGGCGGTCCCGTCGTGCCGGCCCCAAGTGCGTCGCCGCTCAAGACGTGAGCCGGATTATCGCCTACGGGGGTGAAGCGTTTCGTTCGATCTGGTTGAACCGCACGCGTTCGATCCTCACGATGCTCGGCATGATTATCGGGACGTCATCCGTCATCGCGGTTCTCGGAATCAGCCACGCCGCCAGCAGCGGGATCAATTCGCAAATTAGTGCCTTCGGCGTTCCGCCCGTTCAAGTCACCGTGGACGAAAATCAAGACGATCCGGCGGCGGCCGCGCTGCAATACCGGGACCTCGTGGCCATTGGCGAGGCGACGACGGGCCTCGTAACCGAAGCGGAACCTTTCTACAATGCAGACTACCAGTTGCAGGCAAATAAGATCCACTCCGTGGAGTCCGTGCAATCCGCCAGCGGCTTCCATACCGATCGGCTCACCATGCGAGCCGGCCGGCGCATCAACGACGATGACGTCGCGGGCGGCGCGCACGTCATGACCTTATCCGCCGATCTCGCCGAAAAATTTTTTCCGGGCGGCGGCGCTCTGGGAAATTTTATGAACGTCAACGGAACGCGTTTTGGAGTCGTCGGCGTTTACGATCCAATCAAAGGCAGCCTCTTCAATGCCGGCGGTGCCAACACGTTCGCCCAGATTCCGTACTCGACGTTTCACCGGATGCAGCCGGGTCCAGTCACCGCGATTATTTTTTATCCCGATACTCCGGCTAAAACGGACGATGCAAGCACGGCGGTCGTCGCCGTCCTGCAACACGTTCACGGCGTCCGTTCAAAGTATACGACGCAGAATTTTGCGGCGGTCGCCGGCGGCTTTGAAACCGTTATCAATATCATTGCCGCCGGATTGACGGCGATCGGCGGCGTCGCGCTCATCGTAGCCGGAATCGGAATTATGAATATCATGCTCGTATCGGTGACGGAGCGGACGCGCGAAATCGGGATTCGCAAGGCCATCGGCGCCGGCGCTCGCGATATCGTGCTGCAATTTTTGATGGAAGCGCTCCTGTTGTCGCTTGGCGGTGGCCTCGCGGGAATGATTCTCGGAATTCTCCTGACCGTCGGGTTGGTCAGCGTCGTAAGCCAAACCTTAGGCGAAGTGATCATTCCCTATTTGCTCGTCGTGAGCGTCGCAATGGGTTTCTCGATTGCCGTAGGCATGGTCTTCGGTCTGTATCCGGCCATCCGCGCATCGCGTATGGATCCGATCGAAGCGTTGCGCTCGTAATGTATTTTCTCGAAGCCGCGCGGGTGCTGCTGTCCAATAAAATTCGCACGCTGCTGACGATTACCGGCTTGATCATCGGCGTGGGGGCCGTGATTGCAATTCAAGTTCTGGGCAACGGCATGTCCGGCGCCGTCGAGGGCCTTCTCGCGGGGTTTGCCGACAACAGCTTCATTTTACAGCCGAACGCCCAGCAAGGGAATTTTGTAAAAGCCGCTTTTCACCTCAAAGATATTGAGGAAGTCAAACGCACGGTCCCAAATATATCTTCTGCCGCGCCGTTCTCGTTCGTCCGCCAGCAAATTCGTGCCGGCCACCAGCATTCGCCCGGACTGCTGGCGACGGCGACGCAACAGCGCAATGCAACGGTACCCTTTGCATACGGCCGCAACTTTACCGAGGCGGAGATGCAAAGCCGTGCAAACGTCTGCATTCTATCGGATAAGATGTACGCCAAAC
>JALZBM010000308.1 GCA_030947385.1 Vulcanimicrobiota bacterium | reverse complement strand
GGGCGCGAAGGTAGATGTGATTTCGCCTTCGCAAAGCGCGACTGCAGTCACGGACCCCAGCGGAGCATTTACGATTCTCTCCCTCGCTCCGGACAGTTACACCGTGAACGTTTCCAAAACCGGATACGAGGTGCAGTCGCAGGCGGGCGTTTCCATTTTCGCCGATCAGTCGAGCGCGCTTGCGATCGTTTTGCACGCCGCGCTCAAACAAATCGGCGCGGTGCGATCCCTCGCAACTTCCTCATTGGTTCGCGCCGGCACGACAAGCGATGTTTACTCGGTCAACGCCGCCGGTCAAAAAGCTGCCCAAGCGCTCGGCGGTTCGGGGAGTCTGGATCAAGCCTATAGTGCGATCGCAAGCGTTCCCGGCGTGAACGTCCCATCGGGCCAGCAGGGCTGGTACCAGAGCGTGTTTATTCGCGGTGGCGACTACGATCAAGTGGCGTACGAATTCGACGGAGTTCCGGTGTTGCGCGCCTCAGACGGCGCGCCGATCGTCACGCTTTCCGCCCTCGGCCAGCAAGAAGTGCAAGTGTACACGGGCGGCACACCTGCAACGTCGGACTCGCCGGGGCTCGCCGGTTACATCAATCAGGTTATCAAAACGGGCACGCATCCCGGATATGCGGAATTCAACGCGGCCTTGGGTACTCCAGCGTTTTATCACAAGTTGTCCGTTGAAGCGGGCGGCGCAACGCCGAACCGGCTTTTCTCTTACTATGTTGGACTCGCCGCGGCGAACCAAGATTACCGGTATGGATCGCAAAACAACGCCGCCAACGATCCGCTGTATTTCTATCCACTGAGCGTTCCTTCCAGTAACTCCAAAGCGTACATCCTCGACGGAAGTTGCGGGGTAACCCCCGTTGTTGCGGCCTGTACCACGCCGCAGTATGGTTTCGTGCCCGCGCCCGGAAACAGTTGGGCGCAGTCAAATAACAACGATCGCGAAGCGGTCGCCAACCTGCATTTCGGACTGCCGCACAAGCGCGATGGTGGGCGGGACGACATTCAAATGCTCTACGTCACCGGAAATATCTTCACCAATTATTTCAGCTCGGCCAACCAGCTCGGTATCGGCACGACTCCGAGCCTGTTCACGGATGCCAATACCGCTAACGGCGGCGGATATTACACGGGTGCACTGCTGCAGGCCCCCGACAATAGCGCTTTCAAAAGCGCTCTGCTTCCAAGCAGTCCGACGCAGCGCGACCCCAATTCGCTCATTCCGGTCAATCAGCAAGACGGCGGAAGCAACGGCTACTCCGTTGCCAAGCTACAATATCAAAAAAACATCAATCCTCACTCGTATCTGCGCGCGATCGGTTACGGCGAATACACGAATTGGTTCCTGAACGGCCCGAACAGCGCGTTCCAACTGTTCGGCGCGACGCTTGCGGATTACGAGGTGGTCGGCCACATTTACGGCGGCAACTTAAGCTACTCGAATGCCTTATCCGAGAAAAACCTCGTAACGGTTTCCGCCTCTTACTCGACGCAGAAGCTTCAAACGTATAACGCGACGTTCGATACGGTTCTTTCTTCAGCCCCGCAGCTTCTCGTGGAAAACACCGGGCAATTCGGCAACTACAATTCCAATTATGCCGCGCTCTCCGGCGGTCACTTTGCGTGCTATAACTACATGACGGGTGCGCCATGGTCGTGTTACGATCCAGGTTCGCGCGGTATTGCGGGAACCCCAAACTCGCCTCCGAATCTCGCGCCGGGCACCGTGCCGGGATCGCCGGCAAATTGGATCATGACCGAGGACGGTCATAACGCGCAGGTCGACAATGTTACGCCGTACTTCTCGTCGGTTGCGGCTACGGATATCATCAAGCCCAATGACAAGCTAACGATCAACGCCGGGGTGCGCGTCGATAACTTCCGGTATCAGCTCAACGACTTAACGAAGGGATTCCCCGCGCGGCAGTTCTGGTTCGATGCGTACAATAACGAGCATTGCTGGGCCGCGGGACAGTCGGACGTCTCGCGCTTTGACGCTGTGGCCGGCCTTGGCCCGTGTCCGGCCGGATTTGCTTCGCGCACGACCAACCCGTTTACGAACACGACGGGCGGCACGACGTCGGCTACCGTTCTGCAACCGCGCATTGCGTTTACGTACGCTGCCGGTCCAAACACCGTGTTACGCGGATCGTACGGGCGCTACGCGCGCCCGGCGGCGACCTCGTATCAACAGTACAAC
>JALZBM010000133.1 GCA_030947385.1 Vulcanimicrobiota bacterium | reverse complement strand
CATAGCGAACACGCTTCTTTCTAAAACTTCATTATCGCGCGCCCTTCGAGGGGCTCAGGGTGACACCGTTGGACGCGCTTCGACAAGGCCGGGGTGACCCATCCTACCCGCCACCGCGTAATTGCGATTCTGCGTTTGCCATGTTGAGTTGGATAGCGGGGTTTAAGCCCGGCCACGTGGCGCGGATATTGCCGCGCGGATCGATCACGACCATCGTCGGCAAACCAGCGACGCCGAACCACTGCATCGCTAGCTGATCGCGATCGAGCGCCACACCTCGCAGTTGATAGTGCTTCGCGAACGGGGCTACGATACCGGGCGGCTCGCCGACGTCAATCGGCACGACCTCAACTTCCGGATGCGCGCGCGCGAAGCGCGACACAAGCGGGAGCGAAATCTTGCACGGCTCGCACCAACTCGCGAAAAAATCAAGGAAAACGACACGCCCGCGGTGCGCGACGAGTTTGAACGGCGCGCCCTGCAATGACGCCAACACGACGTGCGGCGCGGGCACGGCGCCGGCTTTGCTGAGCGCGCGCGGAGCAACCAGGAGCTTCCACACGACAAAAGCGATGACGAGCAATGCGAGCACGTCCCATACTCGCGACCAGCTCAGCCAGCGGTTTTTAATCGGTGGTGAAGACTGCTGCAATTCCCTGTCCGCCGCCGATGCATGCCGATGCAACGCCGTAACCACCGCTATGCGCGCGCAAATCATGCAACGCCGTAAGCGCCAATCGCGCGCCGGACGCGCCGAGCGGGTGCCCGAGCGAAATCGCGCCGCCGTGTGGATTCAAACGCACGCCGTTGGATCCCATTTCCTTTAAACAGGCGAGCACTTGCGGCGCAAAGGCTTCGTTGATCTCCATAATCGCGAGATCTTTTTCGGTGATGCCCGCCTGTTTTAGCGCAAGGGGAATCGACATGGCCGGACCGATGCCCATGATATCTGGATTCACGCCCACGACGCTCGCGCCGACCAGCCGTCCCATCCAAGTCAGCCCGTCGGCTTTGGCTTGCCGCACGGTGGTTAGGACGACTGCAGCGGCGCCGTCCGTAATGCCGCTCGCGTTGCCGGGCGTAACGACGCCGTCCTTGACGAAACGCGCCGGAAGTTTGGCGAGCTTTTCCATTGAGAGACCGGCCCGCGGTCCTTCGTCGCGATCGATCGTTACGGTCGAGCCTTTGGCGCCGGGAACGCCGATCGCTTCAATCTCTTCGGCAAAGTAGCCGCTGCTTTGTGCTTCGAGCGCCTGCTCTTGCGATGCCAGCGCGAGTTCGTCGCTCGCTTCGCGCGAGATGCCGTATTGCTTGGCCAGATTCTCGGCCGTAATAGCCATCGGCATGTTGTTGTAGGAGTCCGTTAGGGCTTCCCACAGCGAGTCTTCGAGCTTGGGCGAACCGCCGAGTGAATACCCCTTGCGCGCGCCGCGCAACACGTGCGGCGCTTGACTCATCGATTCCGTCCCGCCGGCAAGTGCGTAGGTGGATGCTCCGAGCATCAGCGAGTTCGCCGCGGTCAAGATGGCCTGCAAGCCGCTTCCGCACAGGCGGTTGAGAGTGAGAGCGGGTGTCTGCACTGGGGCGCCGACGCGAAGGCCCACGTGCCGCGCAAGGTAAATTGCGTCGGCACTCGTTTGCATGACGTTGCCGAAGACGATGTCGTCGATCTGTGCGGGCGAAACGTCGCTACGGCGCAGGGCCGCCTGGGCGGCGTGCACCGCAAGATCGGTCGCGGTCATTTCCGAGAGCACCCCGTTCAAATTGCCGAAAGGCGTGCGCGCCCCGGCGATGACCACTACGTCGTTATCGCGATTACCGTTGTTCAAGATCTTCCCCTCAACTAAAAGTGCCCGCCTTATTTCAATTGCGGGACGCGCCTGCCTGCGCGGCGTACATCACAAGCGATGCCGATCCTCACACGCCCAGCCGCAATCGCCCTTGATGCCCGGTCGCTTCCGCCTGCGACGAAGTCCGCCCAGATCCTCGAGGCTTTCGACAAGCTCTCGCTGGGGGCCGTACTCGAAATCACGGAAGAAACCGATCCGCGGGCCCTACGCAACGAACTCACCCAGGTCCGGACCGGAAAGTTCTCGTGGGACGCTCGCAATCTGGGTTCGAGCCGCTGGACCGTTCGCCTCGAGCGAATCGATGAGAACGCCGAGGGCGAGCACTTCCTCGAACACGTGCCTCCATTTAATGCCGCGAAGGCCGCAACTATCAAGGAATTCGCGGGGCAAATGAGCGAGCGCTCGTTCAAAGCCGGCGAAACGATTTTTGACGAAGGCGAACTCTGGCCGTACCTCGGCGTCGTGAAAACCGGCAAAGTGATTTACACGCTGCTCTCGCCGGACGGAAAGACGCATACGCTCGGCGAGCGCCTCACGCACGATACGCTCAACGAAAGCGGAACCTTCGACGGTGGCGGAGCCACGACACGGGCGGAGGCGCTCACCGATGCCGTCATCGTCACCCTGCCAAGTGAAGCGGTCCTACATGCCACGCGCAACGACAGCGAACTCGCACTCGGCTTCTTGCTGCAAACATCTCAAGCGCGGCGCCGCTCGATCGAAACGGTGGCCGACTTAGCATTCGCCCACGTCTTGCAACGCGTCGCAAAATTCTTGCTCGGCTACGCGCCTGCGTCGGTCGGTATGGCAAAAGGCTTGCCCGGCGTTGAAAACCTTTCGCAGGCGCAAATTGCCGCAGCGGCCGGAACCGTGCGGGACATGGCCGCTCGTGCGCTTCTGCGCTTAAAGAACGCAAATGCCGTCGAACTCGACCGCGGCCGCGTCAAAGCCATCGACCGCGCGCGGTTAGAAAACTTCGCGTACAACGTCCAAGCGCCACCGGTCTAACTTAAAAAATATCATAGACGCCGGCGGTTTTTCCGGGATTGGGAAGGTATTGCCCGTTACGGCAGGTCTGCGCCCCGTCCCGGCGTTCGATCCATAACGTTCCCGCGTCGTACGTCTCGTCGGCGTAGATCGGCGCACGGGCGATGCAACTGTCCGCTCCCGCAACGATCGTCACCAATTCGACGGCGAGTGACGTAAGGGAATAGAATCCGTTTTTGTCGGTGACTACCCGAATCGACTGCGCGGGTCCATCGATGGACACCGCAACTCCGGCCAGAGCTTTCCCCGTAACTGCGTCGCGCACGTAACCACGTATGCCGCCCGTATTACCGGCAGCGGCGGCTTCCGACGTACACGCGAGCAGCACGGTTACGGCGAGAATCTTCCGAATAAACATATCGCGGTTGTAACGGATTACGGCGCGCAAATGTGACCGGAATTAGCCGCTCAGCGCCTTCAACGCTTCATCGAAGGTGTGAACCGGAATGACGCGGATGTCGCGTGCGCTCTTGACCTCCGGATAGTTTTCGCGCGGGACCAAAAAGACCGTTGCGCCGGCCCGGCGCGCTGCGATGAGCTTTTGGGGCGAGCCTTCGATCGGTCCAACGACTCCGTCGTACGCAATCGTGCCGGTACCGGCAATTTTGCGCGCCGCCGTTGCCGCGGGGGGACGGAGCGACCGGTAAATATCGAGGGCAAACATCAAACCGCCCGAACTGCCGGATACGTTGAAGGGCTTAAACCGTACCGGCACGGCAAGTTTCGGCGCGTCGAAATCCGCACTCGAATAAATTCCCAGGCGAGCCTTTCCCTTGAGATCGAGCGTCGCGACCCGTGCCGCGCGTGGCATCCCGCGATGTTCGTAACCGATCGAAACAAACGCTCCGGGCTTAACACGAAACAACGCGGACTGGACTTGCACCGTGGTGCGCACCGGTTGCCCGTTAATGCTGCGCAACACGTCGCCGGGACCCAGGATTTTGGCGGCGGGAGCGCCGGGTTCGAGGCGGAAAATCATCACGCGCGATCTTGGAACGGCAACCGGAAGGTTTGCCGCGCGTTCCGCGACGACTGCGGCGATCGACTGGCTCTCATCCATTGCGCGATGCATGATGGTCTCAAATTGTGCGATGGACACGCCCTTGGGTAGGATATCGTACGTCTTGACGACGCGGCCGCCCGGCGCGAAAGCTTGCAAGAGGAAAATTGGGCTGACGCTTTCTTGCAACGTCACGTCGGTAAGGTAGAAACGATCGGCGGGCGGAGCGTGACCTTCGACGCTGAGCACATCGCTGACGTCGATCGCATAGCCGGGTAGGATGAGCGAATACGGCGTGCGCAAAAATGAAACCGTGGCCGCCACGAGGACGGCCACGATGTACAAAACCACTCTACCGCGCGGAGGCATCCGCATGAAGTCTACTTCTTGACGAGTTCGATCGATTGCATGGCGGCGGTTTCATCCGCAGCCTGCGCGTCGAACGCAACGCGCTTGTTTTTGGCGGCGTCGTCTGCGAGCGGCGACGCGTCAGACGCGGTCTTCGCGGAACCCTTGGGCACGAGCGCCTCACGGCCTTTGCGAACCGACCCGAGTGCATTTGAGAGACGCCCTTCGAGTTCGCCGAGCATTTGCGCCGCGTATTGATCCGCGCCCTGGCGGATTTTCTGCGCGCGCGCTTCGGCTTCGCGCAGGACGGTTTCGGCCGTGATGCGTGCGCGTTGCACGATTTCGTTTTGATCGAGCATTTGCTCGTGCGCGACGCTGGCTTCGGTCACGATCGACTGCGCCTTCTCTTGCGCGACGCGGATCATGCGGTCTTGATCCTTGGCGATGATTTTCGCGCGGCCGACTTCTTCTGGCAGGGTGGACCGAATTTTTTCGACGAATTCGATCAAGCGCTCTTCGGACAAAACCCGGTATCCGGCAGGCAGCCACGTTCCTTCGTGAACAAAAGTCTCGAGTTTATCTAGTACGCGGTAGACCGACATTTCTAGTACCTCCGTTATGTTGAGCTGCGAAGAATCTCGCGTCTGCGCGACATGAACCGCATGACGGCTTCCGGAACCAGCGCTCCGACGTCACCGCCGAGAAAAAAGACTTCTTTAACCATGCTCGAGCTGACGAACGAATACTTTTGATCCGACATCAGAAACATCGTGTCGACGTCGGAGAGTGCCCGGTTCATCAGCGCGGTCGACATCTCGCTTTCAAAATCCGATACCACCCGCAGGCCCTTAATGATAACGTCGGCCTTCTTCTCTTTGGCATAATCCGCTAGCAGGCCGCGAAAATGCTCCACCTTAACGTTGGGAAGATGCGCGACGCATTCGGCGATCATGCTTTTTCGTTCGTCCAGTGTGAACATTGGCTCGCGCTTCTGCGGATTTACCACGACGGCAACCGTTAACTCGGCAAAAATTTTGGAAGCGCGAACGATGACGTCGAGATGGCCGTTCGTCGGCGGATCGAAGGATCCGGGATAGATGGCCCGGGGTGCATGCAAGGTCCCGTTAGCGTTCAACGGCTACCACCGGGCAAGGGCGTAAAAAATGCCAGCGCCACATCCCCGTACACTTCTTCACGCGTCGACCGGTACCCCGGTATTTCCGGAAGAATCGTACGAGCGCTATGTTCGAAAATCACCAGCGCATCGTCGTTTAGCAGCTCCCGTTCGCGCAGCAATTCGAACATTTTGAGCGGTAGATCAGCCGCGTACGGCGGATCGGCGTACACGATATCAAATTTACCTTCCAGGCGGTACAGCGCACGCTCGTACGGCGCGGCGACGATCGTATATTTCTTCGCGATGCCGAGTCCATCGGCGGATTCTTTCACCGAGGCAGCCGTCTCGCGATGCGCCTCGACGGCTACCACCGCTTCCGCGCCGCGCGATACGGCCTCAAAACCGATGGCTCCGGTCCCGGCAAAGAGATCGAGAAAGCGCGATCCCGCGAGTTTGGGTGCCAAAATAGAAAACAGCGCTTCCTTCACCCGTCCCGGTGTGGGGCGGACGTTCTCGCCTTTCGGTGAGTTGACTTTTCGGCTGCGCAATTCTCCCCCGGTTATTTTTACTGGCACGTTTAAAACTGGACGGGCTCGAGCGGTTCTTTGACTTTATCGATCCAGGTCGCGTCGCCGAGCCACTCCCAGCGAATTGTCGAATACGGCACCGTGCCGTACGAGAGCAACTTGTCGTGAAACGCGCGGAGTGAAAAGTTCTTTCCTTCGCGGTCTTTGACTAGGCCTAGCAACGTTTCGATTTGCGTTTTGCCGACGAGATAGTCGATGGCCTGCCCAGGACCTTGCGCAAAACGCGTTCCTTCACCGTAGGCCGTCGCGTGATCGATCCCGGCGTTGCGGCTAAAGTAGTCGATGGCGACGGGCAGGGACATCGATCCCGTCGCGAGACCGACGTCGACGCCGACGCGCGTTGCGCGGTGGCGCATCAAATGAATCACCGCCGTGCGTGCGGCCGGATCGTTGTTGTACAGACCGGTACGCATCAGCATCTCTTCTTCGTAGAATGCCCAGCCTTCGGCGAAGACGCCGTCACCGGCCGTGTGCCGGATGAAGTCCGGATTGTGATACGC
>JALZBM010000307.1 GCA_030947385.1 Vulcanimicrobiota bacterium | reverse complement strand
GGCAAATCCCGACCGGACCTCCGCCAGGCGCGCCTGCGGGCGGACCGACGTACAATGGAACGGTGTATACGAATTCCGGATTAATTCCGCCCGGCGGATCCTACCAACTTACCTTTACTGCCGCCGGAACGTATACGTACTATTGCACCTTCCATTCCCCCGAGGGCATGGTCGGAACGGTGGTCGTTCAGTAGCGACTTTGTTAGAAGTCGTCGTTGAGCGGCTCAACGACGACGCTTCGACTACTGCATCGTTCGACGATTGCGTAGGCGTACGCTTCGGCCGGCGTCGATGGAAACGTTCGATTGAAACGTTTCCCGAACGTCCGGCCGAAGTGCGAACTCTTGGGCGCAAGCATCACGACGGTTTGCCCACTCGAACAGCCCGTCGCAGCACGCGCAAACAGCGCTTGCAACGTGAGGATTCTGGAAAAAAAACGCTGTGATTGAGCCGGTCCCACCGGCGAAATAGGGGTTTGCGCGCGCGTGACCTCCCCGAACGCAAGCAGCAACAGGATTGAGACGGCGGCGATTCCCGGCACCGCAATACGCGACCCGATGGGGTTCACTAATGCGAGCGCAAGCGCGCGCAACCGCGTACATTTGATCGCCGCGCCGATACGCAGCGGTCTACGAGACGCGTTCCGTACACGATCTTGAATCTTTGAGCCGGCGAAAAATTAGAGAGTCTCTTGGTAGCCGGCGGAGTTACGGCCGGAGCCGCGGGGAGCGGGGGTGCAGCGGCGAGCTGCACACCGCTGCAGGCCTTCGCGAGTTCCGGGTATTGCGCTTCGGTTAACACGACGCCAAGCTTTGCCAAATCCACGCAACGCTGAATGATCGTAAGTTGGGTGTCTAGTTGGCGCTGATGAACGATTTCTTGTGCGAGTTTTTCGCATAGGACGCGGTTAGATCGCCCGACGGGCGTAATGTATCCAACCGAAATACCGTTGCTGGACATCCCCGAACCGAATGTTCCGCTTAGGCCCGTCGAATATCCGTTTACGGCAATTTGGGGCGAGCCGCATTCGACACCGGGAGCAAACGAATTCTGCCCGACATTCGTATTGTTGATCTGGGTGTTGACGTTGGCGCTTTGCGCGCTCGTTTGCAACTGCGGATTGTTCGTTTGTTGATTGCTCGCCGGCGGCACGGTTTGCGCGAATGCCGGAGCCGACACGCAAATTGCGATCACGATGACGAACCAAGCGATCAGGCGACGTTTCATTGGTTATCCTTGGACGGACTCGCCGGATCAACGTCCGGCGAGCCCTTTTGAGCAGTCTTGTGTTATTGGAAGTTGGTGAAGGCCGAGGACGACGTGCTTACGCTGGTCGTCGTTTGCTTACCGGTGAACGTGCTGCTGAATTGCGTGTGTCCCGAGAACTTCACGAGTTCACTCGAGGCCGCGACGTCGATGTTGTGGATGTTCTTGATCGAGGAGTCGCCTTTCATCGAACCGGTGAACGTGCTGCGAACGCCGTTATAGTTTTCATACCCCGACTGCGAAGAGTGGACGCAACCCGAAGTTGCGGTGGTTGTAATCGTGTTATTGACGCCGACTTCTGATGCGAAGGCGGGAACGGCCATCAGCGATCCGATGAGCATCGCGATGGGGAGGGCTTTGATGAGTTTCACGTTGTTCTCCATAGAAAATCCGCCGTAATATCTAAGAATGTCTGCCGTACGAGCGGAAGCTTATGGGAAAATAGTACGCAAATATGGGGCTAATGGCGATGTCCGGTAAGACGGATTTGCCACTAGGCTGAAACGTCAGTCGATTATGGTGCGCAAGACATGGGACGTTTGACCCATCCGGGGGCTTTCTCTGGGCACCAGCTTACGATGGCATGTAGCATTTCGTTTCAGCGAGACCCGGTCAGACTCGACACGTGCATGCCAGCGGCGCGTCGAAGCGCGTCGATGGACGCAGCATCAAAACCGACGCCGATCGGGCGGCCGCATGGCTCGTGAAAATCCGTTCCGCCGGTGGTGAGAAGTGCGCGGCGGTTCGCAAAATCTCGGAGTTCGCGCTGGCTATCTTCGCTCGCACTGGGATGGACGACTTCGAGCCCATCTGCCCCAAGATCGCAGACGTCCGAAAGATGAACAGAGGAAGGCAAGCGTTTGGGGTGCGCTACGACGGCCACGCCTCCCGAGCGGTGTATAAGATCGATGATCTCCGCCGTGCTGAGGCGTGCAAGAGCCACGTAGCCG
>JALZBM010000306.1 GCA_030947385.1 Vulcanimicrobiota bacterium | reverse complement strand
GCGCTGCGCCGTACGGGACGTGCACTCGACCTGGCAATCGCGGGCGATGGACATTTTACGGTTGCAAATCGTGATGGAGCGGTAGCCAAAACGCGTAACGGCGCGTTTGCTCGCGATCGTTTCGGCGTTCTCTGTGACGCTGCAGGACGCAGACTGATCGGAAGCCGAGGGGTCGTCCGCGTCCCGGATGGCGCAGTCGTCGGTGCGGACGGCACCATTTCGAGCAACGGCACCGTGCTCAACCGTATACCGCTTCCGCCCGGCAGCAGCGTTCAAACCGGTTTTTTGGAGAGCGCCAACGTCAATGCGATCGGCGAGATGGTCGATATGCTGAGCGCACAGCGTTCGTTCGAGAGCGCGCAAAAAGTCATGACGGCCATCGACGGAACAAATCAAAAAGCGAGCAACGATCTCGCGCGCCTTAAATAGGAGGGTTGCATGAATCGCGCACTCTTTGCCGCTGCAAGTGGAATGGCGGCGCAGCAAACGAACCTCGATGTGATCGCCAACAATTTGGCCAACGCCGACGTTGCCGGTTTCAAAGGAGCGACGGCGTCCTTCGGCGAGATAGCGGTGCCGGGCCGCTTGGGTTTGGGAACGGCCTCGCTCGGAACGCAGACGGTTTTCGAGCAGGGAAAGCTTATGAAGAGCGGCGGTCCGTTTGACGTGGCAATCGACGGAAGCGGCTTTTTCACGGTAACGGACGCGCACGGACGCCGCGCCTTTACGCGCGACGGAGAATTCTCGCGCGCCCCCGACGGAACGTTGCGCAACGCAAAAGGATGGAAACTCGAAGGCGTCCGGATACCCGAAGAAGCGAGCAGCGTGAACGTTGACGAAGGCGGGAACGTCGCGGCGCAAACGGCGCGCGGTAAGAAATACTGCGGCCGCATCGGCCTTGCAAACTTTCCCGCGCCCGAACACCTGGAATCTCTTGGCGGGTCGCTTTTTTCGCAAACGCGCGAGGCCGGAAAAGTGCAACGCCTCCGTGCCGGCGCAAACGACATGCCGAAAATCCGGTTCGGCATGCTCGAACAGTCCAACGTGTCGATCGTTCAAGCCATGATGCAAATTTTAGAAGCGCAGCGCGCGTATGAGGCCAACGCCAAGGGCGTTCAAGCCTCCGATGAAATGATGCGCATCGCCAATAATCTGAACCGTGGATAAGATCGCGTTGGTGCAACTGGGTGCGCGCTTCGAAGGGCTGCTGCTCGCCGATCTGCTCGCTCCGCTGTCGCGGTCGCTCGGCGAAGCCTCATCATTCGCAGTCGCGCCGCTGGCACAGTCGATAGCCGAACATGACAAGCACGGTTTTGGTGCGCTACTGGCTGCGCAGTTTTCCCGCGTGAAGGAGCGTTGAGACTGCAATGAGCGATCGGGAAACGCAGATTCGCGACTTGTTCTCGTTGGTGAAAAGAATTGCGCGCCGCGTGAATCGGATGGTACCGGGCGCCGACCTCGACGATTTGATCGGTGAAGGGTCGATCGGACTGATTCGCGCCGTCGACTCCTTCGATCCGCAGCGTGGGCCGAGCCTCGAACAGTACGCGAGCCGCATCGTTGCCGGCGCGATGCTCAACGGCATCCGGCGCTTGGATCCGGTGTCGGAGCGCGTGCGACGCGACGTGCGCGAAGCCGATCGCGAACGATTTACGCTCGCGACCGAACTCGGCGTGTTGCCGAGCCAATTAGAAATGGAGGCGCGTCGGCCTGGCCTGCGGCGGGCGACGATTCACGCGTACCAGCACGCGCCAGCGTCGCTCGATGCGCCGCTTCCAAATGGCGAACATCTCTCCGGCGACTGGGGAGCCGACCCGGCGGTCATCGTTAGCGAGCGTGAAAGAAATGAACGCGTGCGCGCGGCGCTCCGAGAACTTTCACCGCGTCAGCGCAGACTTTTAACGCTCCACTACTTCGTGGATATGTCGCTGCATCGAATAAGCAAGACGATGGACGTGTCGCCGCAGCGCGCTTCTCAACTGCACATCGCCGCAATTGCCAAGCTCCGCAAGAATGTGAAACATGCAAACGCGCGTTGAAGTTTATCCGGCGCCGATTACATACCCGTTCGTTGCGGATGTAGAAATCGAAACGCCGATCCTGCCGCGCGATCATCCTCCGTGGATGCGGGATACGATCGCGGTCTCGGTCCGCGCGCGTGAATTGTTGGCACGAATAAAGCCACTCGCGGTACGCGTCCTAACGTTCTGGGATCATACCGTGCG
>JALZBM010000029.1 GCA_030947385.1 Vulcanimicrobiota bacterium | reverse complement strand
GCCGCACAACAAGGAGTGGCGTCGCACGTCTTTTTTCTCGGCGATGTGGACGACGCGGAAGTACGCGCCGCCTACGCTCGCGCCTGGTGTTTCGCGCTTCCGACGCGACGGGTCGGCGTCGGTGACGTTGAGGGCTTTGGGATCGTCTATCTGGAGGCCGCGATGGCGTCATTGCCGGCGGTCGGCGGCCGCAATTCGGGTGCGGAAGATGCGATTGAAGATAACGAGTCGGGTCTTCTCGTTGACGGGGACAATCCGGCTGAAATTGCCGAGGCGGTGGGATTTCTTTTGCAAGACCGCGCCCGTGCGGCAGGCATGGGGCAGTATGCGTGTGCGCGCGCTCTTCGGGAATTTAGCTGGCGAATCGCCGCTGCAAATATTCTCGAGGCGATCGGAAGCAAAACCGCGAGCGAGCCATGTTACGCGTAGCTTTCGTCGACCAAACCGGTGGCGAGTCGGGGGGCGCGCAGGAAAGTTTTTGTTTACTATTGCAACATCTGTCCTCCGATATCGATCCGCGAGTTATCGTATTTAAAGACGGGGCCTACGCCGCCCGGCTGCGCGGCCTCGGACTGCGGGTTGAAATTATGCCGATCGCGGAGGAACTGCAAACGGTGACGCGCGAGGGGGCTTCGCTGCGCAACGCCTTCCGTTTACCCGGTGCCATCTTGCGGTACGCTTCGTATTTACGCTCTGAAAAGATCGATTTGGTCTACACGCACACGGTGAAGGCGCACTTTATTGCGGCCCCGGCGGCACGCCTTGCCGGCATTCCATGTGTTATGCACTTGAGAGACATCTTGGGCGGAAACGGCCGCCGGGCATTGCGGTTTATCGGGCGAACGTGCAGCCGGGAACATATTGCCATTTCCAGAGCGGTCGCAGGCGCCTACAATCTTCCGGAGACCACGGTGGTCCTTAACCCGATCGAACTTGGAGACTACTCGCGACTCCCAAGCAAAGAAGAAGCGCGGCGTGCGCTCGGCCTGCCTGTTGATCTACCGGTAGTCGGGATTGTCGGACGCATAAACCGCTGGAAGGGCCATGACGCATTTCTGCGCATCGCTGCTCTGGCGAACGCTCCCGATGCGCATTTCGTAATTGCGGGTTCTGCGATTTTCCGGGACCAAGATTTTTTAGGCGAGTTAGAAGGCACAGTTGATGAACTCAACTTGCGTGGACGCGTTACCTTTTTGCCGTGGACGAGCGACGTGCGCACCGTTTACTCGGCGCTGGACATCTTGTGCAACTGCTCGATTCAGGAGCCGTTCGGCCGGACGGTGATTGAAGCGGCAGCTTGCGGGGTTCCCTCAATTTGCTTCCGGGATGCCGGCGTGAGCGAAGAGATTACTGACACGGTAAATGGCTTCGTCGTCCAAACCGGTGACGAAGCGGCCTTTGCCCGCGCGCTCGAACAAGCACTCGTAGATCCGGAGCAGCTCGCAAGAATGAGTACGGCCGCCAAGGCATTCGCTCGGCGCTTTGCGGCGGATGCGCACGCGGCAAATGTGATTCACGTGTTGAAGAAGGCAGTAGCATGACCAAATCTCCTCGGGTAGCAATCGTATCCGATCCGCTCGTGCAACGCGGGGGCGCCGAACGGGTCGTTGAGACCATCGCTCAAATGTATCCCGACGCGCCGATCTTTTCGATTTTGTACTCTCCCGAAACGGGGCCGCGCTCCCTAAAGGACCGCATTGTCCCATCTGCGCTTCAGCGTATTCCCGGAGCAGCTACCCGGCACCGGTGGCTTCTGCCGTTTTACGCATCGGCGGTAGAAGGCTTCGATCTGAGCGCCTTTGACATTATTATCTCGTCGCACCATACGGCGGCCAAGGGTGTTCTACGTAACTCTCTACAACGGCACATTTGCTATTGCCACACACCGATGCGCGCACTTTGGGAGCGGCCGCACGAAGAACTTGCGACGCTTCCCGCACCGCTTCGTCCGTTCGCGAAAGCGGCGATGGGCAAACTGCGCGAGTGGGATTACGTAACCGCGGGCCGCGTAGATGCCTTCGTAGCGAACAGCGAGACGACGATGCGTCGCATCTCATCCCACTACGGACGATTTAGCACCGTCATAAACCCGCCGATCGATACGAAACATTTTACGCCCGGCGGCCCGGTGGGCGATTACTATCTCGTGGCTTCAAGGCTGGTGCCTTACAAACGAGTTGAACTCGCCGTTGAGGCGACTGCAAAAATCGGGCGCAAACTCATCATCGTTGGCAGCGGTTCCGATTCGCACAAGTTGCGCGCGAGCCATGTAGAGCAGTACGGGCATGTAAGCGAGCAGAGACTGCTGGAGCTAATGCGTGGGGCAAAAGCTTTGCTCTTTCCCGGAGAAGAAGACTTCGGAATGACGCCGGTGGAAGTTATGGCATGCGGGCGCCCGGTCATCGCCTACGCAAAAGGCGGTGCGCTTGAAACCGTTATCGACAACGTTACGGGAACGCTCGTGCATACCCAGACGGCCGATGATTTCGCAAAATCGATCATAGAGTTCGAAAAAATACCGTTCAGCTCCACACGCATTCGAAACCACGCCGAACAATTTTCGAAAGAACGGTTTGTTTCAGCGCTGAGAGACTTGGTGGAGGACGCACCGGAGGATCTTAAAAAGAGCGCCCACATTCGAGCGCTGGCATGAGCGAGCAATCATGCGTGTAGTTATTGTAAGCCACTCCGCAATCCGCGCATCAAATCGGCCGTTGTATCGGCGGCTGTCAGCTCTCGGTTTGGATGTGACGCTCATAGTTCCGGAACGTTGGACGAGTGGCCTTGGAACGATTGCGGCGCAAGCAGAGCCTGCGGAGACAAAACTCCACCTAGTGATTCTTAGGAGCGGCGGGAAATCACACTCAAACCTGTATTGGTTACACGGCCTCGGCCGGGCAATTCGAAAAGCGCGGCCCGACGCAATCTACGTCGACGAGGATCCCGCCGGATTGGCATCCGCTCAAGTCGCTTGGTTCGCTCGGAGAGTCGGAGCCGGCTTCGTCTTGATGAACATTCAGAATATACTGAAGGTCTATCCACCGCCGTTTAGTTTTATCCAGCGTTTCGTTTTTAGGCGGGCTGCTGCTGCGGTCTGTCACACGCAGCAGGCCGTCGATGTCCTACGCGCGCGCGGATATGAAAAACGTACCTTCCTTATGCCGTTTTCCACGGATGTCGCGCCGTTATCACAAGAAGAGCGTGATGCAGTTCGTAACGCACATGGAATGACCCATAGGACAGCTGGTTACGTAGGGCGTCTGGTGCCGGAAAAGGGCGTTGACGTCTTTATTCGGTCTATCGCGGAAGCATCGGATCTTCACGGAGTCATAATCGGAAATGGCCCCGAGCGTGAGGCTTTGGAGAATCTGGCGGCCGATCTCAAATTGGGAGAACGTCTACGATTCCTTGGCACGCAGCCGCCCGACCACGCGATTCGGCTGCTGGGCGCGCTTGACGTATTGGCCTTACCGTCCCGCACACGTGCGAATTGGGCCGAACAGTTCGGGAGAGTTTTGATCGAGGCGATGGCGTCCGGCGTACCAGTTGTCGCAACCGCATCGGGCGCGATCGCCGAAGTCGTGGGAGACGGCGGTATTCTCGTACCCGAGAGCCGTGACGACTTGTTTAGTCGGGCGCTTCTTGAGGCGACGGAACCCGCTCGGGCGAAAGACCTGCGCGAACGCGGACTTCGGCGCGTTGCAGAAAACTACACACCCGCGATAGAACTGCAAGGTCTCCTGGCCGCGCTCTCCGCGGCATCCGCAAAATTAGAGCAAGCTGCGAGAACATTTAGCCCTAGCCCGGCGTCCGCGCAAAAGTAGGTCTGTGATTTTACGGCATCGTGCGAGCGGTCCCGTCGTCCTCGTCGCGCCCCGCCTGCCACCCGAATGTGACGGTGTCGGAGACCACGCTCACCGATTTGCAACCGCCCTCGTCGCCGGCGGGACCGACGTGATTGTCCTGTCCGCGGGAGAGCCGAACGCCGGCCAAACGTATCGTTTGGAGCGACTCGGTGCCGCTTGGAATTTAGGGGCTTCAGTGCGGGGATGTACGTTATTGATGCGTACGCGGCCAAGTAGTCTACTCGTTGAATATACGCCGTTTCTGTTCGGAAGTCGCTCTCCCGCACCGTTTGCATTTCTCTTGCTCGCGAAGCTTCTTAAGATTCGCTCGACTTTGCTCGTCCACGAAATTTTCTATGCAGCTTCGGAGCAGTCGAAAATGGCAAGGTTGAAGGCCTGGTACTTTGATCTGCGCGACAAAACGATCTTGAGAATGGCGAATCGCATCGCTGTCCCGAACGTTTTGCGAAAGCAGAAGATTCTAGACTACTCTTCGCGGCTATCATCAAGGATCGATATCATTCCCATCGCCGCAAATATAGAGCCGGGTCCTGACTACGAGCGGCGCGTAAACCCGCAAGCCCCGGTAGAGCTAGTCGCGTTCGGCGTTGTGATGCCGCGGCGCCGGTACGAGTTGGCGATCGAAGCGCTTGCGGTGTTGCGCGAGCGCTACAATGCGCGGTTGACGATCATCGGCCGGATTTTCGATGGCGCCTACCTGCAGAGATGTATCGCGCGATCAACGGAACTAGGCCTCGAAAATTTCGTAACCTTTACCGGCTCGTTGAGCCAACGAGAGATTTCAGAACACTTTTCTCGCGGCCGGATAGGTGTACACACAGCTTTGGAGGGCGCAACACGTTCTAGCGGGTCCCTGCTGTCAATGTTTGCACATGGCCTGCCGGTAATCGCACTTAAAACTGATCACGATGATGTCGAGTTTAACGACTTGCTAAAGCAGAGCGATGCCGACGCCCATTCGCTGGCGCACGCGATCGGTGGAATGCTCGAAGATTCCGCAGGCAGCGAGGCGCTCGGTCGCAGGGCAAGCCAGCGTTATGGAGCGGCGTTTGATTGGCGCGCAATTACGTCTGCTGCAGTTCCGCAGCTTGTAACGAAGCCATTCGGCTTACAGTAATATGCGCGATTTGCTGAAGAAGTATTCGTTTGCGCGAATGCTCAAAGAGTGATACGCTTACCCTCTGGCGTAGAGCGCCTAGCCTTCATCCGAGAACGAATTGATTGCGTTCCACGTCGAGACCGAAGGCGGCTCGGAAACCGGAAATGCCATCATGGTTGAAGGACTGCATTGCACGCATGAACGGAACGAATACGCTCGGACGATGACTCTTGATGGGTATGGTGCCGGAATCACGCATTGCCGTCTCATTAAAATAGACGTGGAGGGCGCTGAACTTAAGGTATTGCAAGGGGGCCGCAATTTTATTAAAGAGCACCCCCCGATCATCTACGCGGAATTCAATGCTTTTTAGGCCGAGCAATTCGGATACGGTTTTGAAGACGTTGCTAAGTTTGCGGGACAACTTGGCTACGGAATCCAGCAACGAGAATCCGGAGGGATTTACAACTACCTCCTTACGCCGTGAGCAGACTTCCTTAACATGATCTCAAACCGAACCGACAAAGGAATTTTGTGGCGAGGCGCGAGTTTGTACAATTTATATGCGATCTAACAACGATGGGATAGTCGGCTTATGAATGCCTCCAAGCTCGTGGAAACGTGGGGACGCCAAACCGTATGCCTGGTTGTCTTCTGCCTGACGAGTTTATCGATTATAGCGTGCGCGACGTCGACAGCGTCGAGCGAACTAGCCTCGACTTCGAATTCGGTAGACGGGATCTGCGTTTTTTCCGGGCGGCGGTGCGCTCCTATTCGCAATGGTGCTTCGATTGCTTACGACGCGGTACTTGGCATTCAATTTTCCCAAAATATCGGCAGTGCCAAATTTGTTTCATACTCGATTCGCGGAAGCGACAATTCTGAGCTCCCCTCATCCACGTATCTTATCGGTTACGGAAAGCAATTGCAGGTTACGGCCAACCACAAACGTCCGGGAGTCGTTTACACAGTCGACATCGTATCGCCGGTGCGGTATCGCTTCTCGTTCACCACGCCGTCTACCGTTGCCATTCCTAAGCCGGCAAAGCATGAGAATAGCCCGTACTACTATGGTGCTCTCGAACATCCGTTTCCATATTCGTTGGGAGACGTAGACTGCAGCTCTTACGCTTGTATCGGGGGAACTGCTGCGCTGCGCGCGGACTCATTGTCTCAAGTTGCGACCCTCTGCGGCGCGCATTTGGGCAACGTTCGGATGGAGTATATTGCATCTCAGATATTAACAAAGAACGGAAAGGAAACGTTATCCGAACCCGCTTTTGCGCGCCAGGACGCCATCATGGACGCGCTGGCTAAGTGCAACATTACGGAAATGCCGATCATCGAGCAATACGCTGCGGGTAGTATTTTCTCCGGGGGCAAAGGCCAGGCTACGCCTTTTCAAAACCCGGCGGACTACGCGGCATTTGCCAAAATCGTTACGAAGCATGTTACAGCGAAATATCCGCAAATCAAGCGCGTCGAGCTCTTCAACGAACCGAATAATCATGGTTGGGGCAGTTTTCCAGTCGATGGCTCCTACACAAAGCCAGACGAAAGTGGAGTGGAAGCCGCGATCTACATGAAGGCGGCGTACAAAGCGGTCAAGGAGGTCTCGCCCAAGATGATTGTCGTCGGCCCTGCGTTAGCGACGGGCGGACGGCATACTGATTC
The DNA here is from genome assembly GCA_030947385.1 of Vulcanimicrobiota bacterium. Taxonomy (GTDB): domain Bacteria; phylum Vulcanimicrobiota; class Vulcanimicrobiia; order Vulcanimicrobiales; family Vulcanimicrobiaceae; genus JACRUB01. The sequence goes on along the minus strand of JALZBM010000029.1, from coordinate 9,023 downwards.
AAGGAGATTTTTGCAGACCATGCTGGCCAATGGCTGCGGCCCCGATTCCTGTTACGACGTTTTGTCGGTCCACAATTACGATTGGGAAGATCCTACGAATGAGCGAGAGAGCGAAGCGACGTTCGGCATCTATAGGGAATTGCAAAAAATACTTGCCAAGAACGGTCATCCCGGCATTCACGTAATGCTAACCGAGTGGGGTTTTTCTACCGCGGAAAATCCCTACGGATTTGATCCGCGAGTGCAGGCGAGGTATCTTGCCATCGGTCTGAATCGCATGCTCGCCGATCCGACGATCGACGGAGTCACCTATGTAAATATCGTTAATCCGTCTTGCAAGCCGTCTTGCCCGCAGGATTTTTGGGGGCGCACCGCACTGACGGACGCGACTGGAACGGAACTTCCCGGTTTCGCCATCCTTAAGGAATTTGCGACGCGCCACTAATCCGCATGCCGGGTCGGGATGGGCCCTTTGGACCATCTGATTAGAGCACGTCCCGGCCTCGAATGACCCGGCCTTATCCGGTAAAGTAAGCTAGATGTCTTCCCGAGCCGGTCACGCCAAACAGGTCTTTTTAAATACGCTCGCGGGGCTTTGCGGGAGTGCGGGGACCGCCATAATTGGTTTGGCCCTAACGCCGTTCCTAATCTATTCGCTCGGCTTTGAGGCGTACGGATTTTGGATCGTGCTTAGTACGGTTGTCAATTATGTAGGGCTCGCCGATTTTGGCCTCGAGTCGACGTTCATCAAATACACGGCCGAATATGCGGCGACGAAGCAACACGAACGCGTTCGCCAAGTGACCACTTTCGGTGTAGTATTCTACGTAACGCTGAGCCTTCTAATGGCACCGCTCGCGCTGGTCCTTGCTCCCTACCTCGTATTCTGGATGAAGGTTTCGCCGCATCTTGCGGTCCAAGGCCCGCTGCTGTTTGCCTGGATCATTGTGGCCTATTTTCTCCAGAGCGCGGCGGGCGTACTGGGCTCGGTTCTCGCTGGAACCGGGTCCCTGCGCCTCGTGAGCTTGACGACGTTTATTAGCCGTCTCGGCTATGCGGCTGCAGCAATCGTCTTGTGTCTGCGAGGATTTGGGGTTTTCGGATTGCTTATAGCCACCTTTGTGCAAATCGCGATCGCTGCAATTCTCTGCTACTGCCTGGCTCGAAAACGCGTGGGCGTCGTCTTTATCAGCCCGTTGCGAATCGAACGAGGCGTAATGAAGAAGTTGTTCAAGCTGGGCGGCTGGATTCAGTTAACGAACCTTGCATCGACCGTAACGATGGAAACAAATCGACTCATTATTTCGATCTTCGTGCAAACTTCGGCTGTGACGCTTTTTGAGGTTGCCAACCGATTAACAAGAACGGTTCGGTCGTTCCCCTTTAGCTTCCTAATCGCGTTGCTGCCCGCCGTCTCGGCGATCGACGCTACCCAGAACGACGAAAAAGTCTTTAACAGGGTTTACGTCCGCGCGACGCGCTATCTAAACCTGTCTACCGTGTTGCTTTTAGGATTCGTTATTGGAGCCGCCGAGCCAATTACTCGAGCTTGGCTGGGCCATGCATATCCGGCGTTGTTCGGCATGATCGTGGTACTCGGATTGGGATATATTGTCTCAAACATATCCCAAGTTGGAACGACTATGTTGCGCGCAACCGGGCTGCCGAAGTACGAGGCGTTTTTGACCATTTTGTCCGCAGCCGCCGGCATCGCCACAATGTTCCTTTTCGTTCCCCGGTTTGGAACGCTCGGGGTCGCCATGTCCATGCTGTTCGGTTCCATTTCGGGAACAGTGTACTTCTTGTGGATGTTTCATCGCCTGCGCAAGCTCTCCGTTATGGCCGGCTTCTTTAGTTGGTATGGGAGACTGGTGATTTGCGGCGGGGCCGCGACATTATCAATTCTCTGGGCGCTCCCGTCAATCCATACCGATTTATTTGCTTCGCGCGCGGGCGCAATACTTGCAGTCATCATAGACGGCATTCTTTACCTTGCTGTCTTTACCGGCGCGCTTTTGATTACGCGGTTCTTTAGCGAAAACGACTCCGCCGGCCTGAAGAGATTGCTGCCGCCGCGCGTTCAATCGCTGCTATCCCGTCGTGTCAAGGATGACGCGCCAGCGCCCGCTTGATCCCTAGCAGGTTTACGAACCGGTCGAAAATTTTCGAAAGGTGTAGAATGCCGGCTGACGATTCCAGTTGGCGTCTTCGAGAGCTGTGCGGCCCCAGAAGTCACCACCGCATGTTGGATTGCACGATTGGTTGAATAGGTTGACGTACACGATGCCGTCCACGGTGGGGTCCGCGAGCATTAAGTTCAATCCCTGCGCGATATAGAGTGCCTGTACCTGCGGATCGAATCCGGAGGCGCTCATGGCCGTCGAAAAGCCCCATTCTGTAAGCATCACGCGGAATGAGTCTCCGTACTGCGCACCGATGCCTTGAAGCTGCTTATAAATGGACCACTGATTTTCGTAGCCCGCGCGCTTGGTTGCCGTCGGACTTTCCCAGTCGTAATTGTGGACGTCAAGTAAGTCCCAACAGACCCCGGTTCGGCACGTTACATTGATATTGGTGCTTCCCGAAGAGATGCTCGTGTACATTTGCGTTAGAAATTTACGCGAGTCCGTGTGCCAGCCGCCGGTCGCGAGCGCCGGCCCAACCACGGTCATTCCGGGGGCGACGGCTTTAATTTGCTTATATGCAAAATAGGCGTAACGCCCGGCTTCCGAACCCGATACGTCATCGACGGCAACGTTGCCGGCAACGGGAATGTTATCCCAACCATGAAGGTTCTCTTCGTTAAAGAGCTCGACGCGCGTAATCCAGGGCGCAGTTGCCGCGAGATGCTGAACGACAGCTTGTGCAAAATCGGCGTACCCTACCTGATGTGCGACGTTGTCGGGATCTTGCGAACTCGACCATTGAAAAGCGTGAGGGTAGCCCACGCCACCTGCGAGCAGCGGACCCTCGGCATATTGTAAGATGCATGGCAGCTCTGTGATGCCCCGTGCGTGCAGAGCCGCAATGATCGCATCCTGCTTGTCAAAATTCGGCGAAGATAATATGATCTTGCCCGTTACGTCGGTCAGAACTCCTTGGGCATTGTAATCAATTCGGACGAAGCGCGTTCCAGCCGCCGTTAATTCGTTAACAGTTTGCTGTGCCGTGGAATCCAGGCTGCAAGGCGCTGTATTCCCGGGACCGGTGCATGTGGCGTTAAGGAAACCCTTGAACGGGTGCTCCAAAATACCATAGCGGTATGGTTCGTTCGTTGTTGCTCTGAGCGGAGCAGGAACGTTTACAATTGCCGGTGTGCTAAACGTCGCCGTGTAGCTAACTGGCGAGGTGACCTTGAGCGTGTACACGATTCCGGGTACTTTGCGAACCGATATCTGCGCCTGATTTCCGTATCCGGTGATGTAAACTGATGAGGGCGGATTAGATCCGTCGGAACCGGTTATGGTGTACGTCGGGCCACCCGCTGGAATGGGATTTTGAAACGTTACATTTACCGTTTCATCGTACTGAAACGTATCTCCAGAGTTGTGAGGATTTACGACGCTCCCCTCAGTTCCGGTAAGACTGATGGCCGAAGAGCCCGGAGTTATCGGTATGGGAGTAGGACTCGCGATCGGGGGTCCAGGGGTTCCGGGGACTCCGCCTGGATTATTTGGGGGTGGCGTTCCAGGGCTCGTTGCCGGCACGCCGCCGCCGCCACTACTACTTTGCGCCGGCACGAGGCCTCCGCCGCCTCCTCCTCCGCCTCCACCACAGCCTCCAAGTAAAGCTGTGAGTAGAATCGCAGCCAAAACCCTGCTGAGGGGAAAATGTTTTAGCAACTCGAGTCCTCCATTGGGCATGGCCCCAAATGCGCGGTACCATACCTATCGGCATCTCGACTGCAGATTTCATAAGAAATGTCTATAAAGGTTCTGTAAAGTTAAAGGCTCATTAAATTAAGACGATCCGCGCCCGCGGACAGGCGCCGCAGCGTCTTTACAATATCGCCGACGCCGATTCCGATCCGGCACTCCTCGCAGTTCAACTTGTGAGGAATCTAAAATTAGAACGAAGTTAATTCTGGGGTCTTGCTATCGTTAAAGCCAAATCAGTGCCGACAACTTGCTTGTCATGTTCAGATCTTGAAAAGCAAAGACCAACGCGAATTTTGAAAATTTCGATTTAGCTAAAGAACGCTGCCAAATTACTCCCGCAAAATCGTTTCACAGCTCCAATAAAACGCCACCAATAAAGAAAGATATGATGAAGCGAACACTAGGTTTATTTCTGCTTGCCCTTTTATGTGGCTGTGGAGCGAGTCAACAGTCCGCCGGAATACTTCCCGAGCAGAGTGGTGCTGCGTACTCCACGCAACAGGCCTCTGCCCTCTCAAACGATCAGGCTGGATCGCTACTCACATCTGCGCTAGGATCAAGTGCCTCGACGCCGTGTGCAGTAGGCACCGGTAGACTGAACGTCATGGAGCGTCGACACCCAACGCCGAGGCCAAGCCCGTCGCCGAACGCCACGCCCACACCGCAACCGAGCACGGCCCCGTGCCCAGGGACCATTACTCCGCCCCCTGTAGCCACTGCTGCACCCTTACCAGTTAACGGCGCAAACAGCGTACTCGGAATCAGTGGCACTCAAGGCAGCGTTACTGTGGTGCATGCGGGTGGCGACGTTTTTCGCTATGATGAAGACATTGATCTCAATTTCCAAAATCCCGTCGCACGGGCCGCCTTAGCATTTACAATCACTGGATCCGACGGTTCGAATCCCCCCACATCACTGTACTTTGTCAATTACGGGAAGCAAGTACAAATCTCGGTTCGCAAAGTTCCAGGCGTCACATATACGATTACCGTTACAGCGCCGGTTCACTATACGACCACGTTCTCGACGCCTCTGGCGAACATAAGCGCTCTCACAGCTTCATCTGTGGCACCGAACCAACCTTACCGGTACGGAATTCTCGAGCATCCTTTTCCTGGCTTCTTGAATGCAACTTGTAGTGGCCCCGGCAACACAGCGCCCTGCGCCTTGGATGCCACAGCACAGCATACAATTAGCGAGCTCGCCGCAGTTGGTGCACGCTTTGTTCGCATCGATTACAACGCGCAAGGCATTCTTACTGATGTTACAGGCAAAAGGCTGCTTGCGACGCCAAACTTTGCAAAACACGATGCGATTATCGCCGCACTTCACGCGCAGGGCATTACTGAACTACCATCGATCCTTCAATATGCCGAGGGTTCGTTGCTTGCCGGCGGTATTGGCTATCCCCACGCTTTTCAATGGTCAAGTTCACTCGATCCGGACAATGCTTCCCATCGGGTAGGATATGCCGACTTTGCGCAAGCCGTTGTGCAACATCTTGCAGCAACTGCACCATGGATCACGCGCGTCGAACTCTTTAACGAAGAGAACCTTCACGGTTGGAATGATATACCAGTTGCGGGCAACGTAGGAAACGACGATCATACGGGGTCAGAAGCGGGGCGATATGCGTACTTCGCCTACAAGCAGATTAAAGCAATTGATCCGTCGATGACGGTAGTGGGGCCTGCGCTTGCAACCGGCGGCTGGCATACGGACTCACGCAAATTCCTAACCCAAATGTACACGAACATTTCCTCTGGAAGTGCGCCGATAAACGCAAGCTGCCGCACCGGCGTCTGTTGGGACGTTCTGGACGTCCACAACTATGATTGGGAGAGTCCTAACGCAACAAAACGCGCAGGATATGAAAATCAGTGGTCCATCTACAAGCAGCTACAAACGATTGGAAACCAGCATGGAGATGCATTCCACGTAATGCTCACTGAATGGGGCTTTTCGACGGCAATGACCGCCTCGGGTTACGATCCGCAGGTGCAGGCCCTTTTTATGGCTCAAGGGATGAATTTGGCGTTAGCGGACCCGACCGTCGATGGCATAGTATATGTCAATCTGTTTAACCAGTCGTGCAATCCAACGTGCGCGGGAGATTTCTGGGGCAGAACTGCTCTAGAAGATGCAAATTGGAATCGCCTCCCTGCGTTCTACACTTTCCGGAAATTCGCAACCGGTATCTGAATTAGAAACCGGTTTTATTAGGAAGCGGCGGACCAATACCCGCCGCTTCCTTTTTTCGCGTTACGGGCATTTAGCAAGCGGCGGAGCATTAGATTGCTTCCGCTTCCTCGCGCGAATTATTAAAAAATGGGAATAAAATTGGGCCGGGGTGCGTTCTTTCTACACCAATGCATTAATGAAAAAATTCCTACTAAAGGAGACTAGCACATGTCACGAATTTTAAACGCCGGACTCATCCTGGCACTTGCAAGCTCGGCCTTGCTTGGCCGGGGGCCCGCGGTAGCCCAAGAAGATCAGCAGAGGCCTCCGGCGCACAAAGTCGCTCAAAAATCGGCCGTCGGAAACAGCCGCGCCACGGCCACCGAAAAGGCCGAAGCGGCTAAGGCTGCGCGGGAGCGGGCCGCTGCCGCTCATCAATATGAGAGCAAGCGCCGCTACTCCCAGATGCAGCAGCAAGACCGCTTACGCATTCAACGAGCGGCGCAAACCGACCGGGTGCGCGACGAACGAACGGCGCAAGCCGATCGCCAACGCGCGCAACGCGTCGCTCAAGAACAGCATGAGCGCAACTATCCCACCCCGCACCGGACCGCGGGCCCGTGCAAATACCCCATGATACAAAAGGGACTCCAGGATAAAGCAAATTACATCATCGGCACAGTGGCATCAATAAACGCCGAGACTTTGCGCCTGTTCGACAAGCAACGCGGGTACGTGAACGTGAATATTGCAAACGTTCCGGCGGATCAACGTAGCTCGATCTCGCAGGGCGATTATGTCTTAGTTCGCGGGGGATTTAGCGGAAACACATTCGTAGCGACCGCGTTCAAAACAAACCCGAGTCAGGATGACCTGGCGTCAGGCCAAAACCCTTGCGGGATCTATACGGACATTCAAAAGGGTCAAGAAGATAAAGCAAGCTACGTTATCGGTACGGTTACCGATGATTCCGCCGGCCGCCGGTTTACTATCTACGATAACAATCGGGGCAATGTTACCGTCGACGCAAGGAATGTAATGAACTTTCCGGTTTTGCGATCGGGCGATCACGTCCGCGTGACGGGTGCGTTCCGCGGGTATGTCTTCTATGCGACGGGCGTTTTCCGCCACTAACCACAGAGCCTAAACAACGGGCGAAGGGGAGGAGACGCTGCTGCGTCGACTCCCCCTTTTTTTATGCGGAGCGGAGGGCGGGTTCGCGCTTGCGAATGATTTTTGCGGGCACGCCGGCAACAATGTGGTTTGGCGGGACGTCTTTGGTTACCACGGAGCCGGCAGCAACGATCGAGCCTTCACCAATGTGCACGCCGGCAAGGATCGTCGCTTTTTCCCCCAGCCAACAGTTTCGCGCAATGATTACCGGAGCGATTGTAAAAGGCTGACCGATCATGTCGGAGCCGACGTCCGTTCCGTGGTTGTTGTCTACGATCGAAACAAAATTCCCCAACATGCAGCGCTCGCCAATCGAAATGCGCTCGCGAGAATTCAGGGAGAAGAATTTGCCGATATAACTGGCTTCGCCGATCTTGATCTCGCCGGGACCTTGAAAGTTGCCACCATGCCCGAGGTAGACGCGTGCGCCCAGACGGACTTTCGTGTCGATACCGAATGTAATTCCCCGGCTGATCGCGACTAGGCCGTTGCGCTTGCCATGCAACGCATCGAAACGCATCATGCGAACTAAGTAGCCGAGCCGCGCGGAGAGGCGGCGGATCGCCCGAACCATCTTTACGCGACCTGGAGGCCGGTCTGCACCGCCGATTCAAGCGTCCATTCTTCGATAACGTCCGTGGTGTTAAGCGGAGAAGATACTTGGAGCGTTCCGATTCGGGTGCCAATGACCGCATTGGCAAGGCGCGTGAGTCCGCCCAGCAAGTCGGGCGGCTGCCAAACGAGAGTGTTCAATTGCGGCATGAGGGTCCAAGCATTGGCCTCCGTCACCTTTGACACGCCGGCGCGATCATTTTCAATTAATAGAAAATGCGTCAAGCGGCCGTTATCGCCCCACACCGAGGTGCCGTAGGAGTCTGCCGGATCGACGGCGTGAAAAACGATCGTCTCGCTTTGCGGTGAAGCATGCCATGGCGAACGCTCGAGTGCCTTCATAAAGCTGCGGGGTAGCATTCCGAGCGATCCGGAACGCATATACAGCAACTTTTGATAGGGCACGATTCGCTTGCTGAGAGGCTCAATAAATAAATATTCGTCGGAAAGAATTCTCCAGCCACGCGATGCTAAATGCGCGGTCAACAGTGTCTTCCCCGAGAAGCTCTTCCCCGCGAGGCAAACGACTTTCCCGTCACGCTCAAGGGCGGCGCCGTGGACGATCAAGAATCGGGAGCGCTCGGCAACACACAATACAAGTGCGTTTCCAAGTTCGAGTGCCAGGTTTCCCGGCGGCGCCCCAATCGAGAGTCGCTTCGTTTCTTGCTTTCCGCACATCACTATCCAGGCGCTGTCGTCCCTGAAGAGCGAAATGGTAACTTGCGCCGGCGCATCTTTTGACGCACTAGGCAGTCGTCGGCACCCGTTCGCAAGGATCGAGAGAATATTCGTCGGCCCTTCGATCGCGATGTCCACGTCGGCGATCCGGTAGGACAGATGCGCGGCGGGCGCGGAGTCGTTTGGTAACTGCAGGTTTGCGTGCAAAGAGATGCTCCATAGGCAGGATTACGTGCCCTAACGATACTCGATCGCGGAAATTAGGCGGGAGGGTCCGGGCGACCATTGTTCTGTGGGACCGACGCATTATGCTAACCACGGGCCATCTGCCTTGGACCTACATTGTTTTAACGTCTTAACTTCAAACCGTTGCTAAAACTTTGGTTACAACGGCCTATAAAAACCCGATAATCCCCGGAAAAAGGGGATAGCTAGCTCCTACTCCATGTGGCACGATGTGACCCTGGTCGGGTGCCCGCCACTTGTGTCTTACAATAAAG
>JALZBM010000132.1 GCA_030947385.1 Vulcanimicrobiota bacterium | reverse complement strand
CGGCACCGGCTGCAATCCACGGCCGACCGCGAGAAAAAAGAGAGCGCGCCGATCCTTTCGAATGCGAAATCGCTCGAGACCCAGACCGCGCAGCACGAACGGCATGCCGAACTCGCGCTCAAAGCGTACGAAACGTTTGAAATTGCGGTCACACTCTTTGAGGTGTCGATCGTTTTCGTTTCCATCTCGGCATTGGCGGCGACCGGCGCACTTCTTTGGATTGCCGGCGGCAGCACGCTCATCGGGGTCATCTATCTCGTGATGGGATTCTTCCAACATTACTAAACCGCCGCGCGTTGCTGCCCTCGTTTGCCTCGTGCTCCTGGCTTTGTGCTATGGTGCCGTCGAGCGGCGCCCATTGCGTGCGGCCGGCACGTTCTCGATTACCAACCCGGCCGGACCCTACATCAGCGGCGGACCGATCGCGATCCAAACATCCGGAATCCACGGACGGCTTGCGCTCTCGCTCATCGGACCGGGCGATCTCGAAGGCAATCTGTACAATACGCCCGCACTCGCCCACGCGCAAAACGCAACGATCGTCGCCGCGACGCCCTTTGCGTACGCGCTGGCCGAATTGCATCTCGTTCCGCCGCCGCACGCCGGTGAAAAGATTATCGCCGTTGCGGGTTACGGCAGTGGCATCGCCTTACATTCGGAAAAGAATTTTGCTTTAATCGGCATTATCGCGAGCGCCGAACCGGTGGGTGACGTTGCCGTCGGAGCGGACGGCGCACTGTATGCTCCCCTCACCGATACGACGACGATGATGGTCGTCACGCGCGCCCCATGGAGCGTCGGTCAAATCGGCAACGTTCCGTCCGGTAACGAAGTGGCGATCGATCGCAGCGACGGCGCGATTTTTATCAGTAACCGCGACGTCGCGGGCAAAGGCGCGCTGACCCGCATTCTGCACGGCATTACCGATCGTGTCGTAACGGGCATTACCGCCGAGGGGCTCGCGCTCGACGAAGCCGGACACCATATTTTTGTCGGCAACGTCAACGACGAGAGCGTGTTGGAAGTCGATACGCGAACGATGGGCACGGTCCGCCGGCTGCAGTCGGTGCCACGCACGTTCGGCATCGCGTTGGACGAACGCGCCCGCAATTTGTTTGTCGTATCCAACCAAAACGAACGCATGCGGCACGGCGGGGGATACGTCGCTCGTATCGATCTCGCGCCGGCACGCGGCCGCATCGCGGCGCGCAGTAAAAACCTTCCGTTCCCGCTGGGCATTGCGTACGATGCGAAGACGCGCCACGTCTTTACGACCGACGAAGACCTCGGGTCCGTTTACGTTTTCAATGCCGATACGCTGCTCGAAGCGCACCGCGCCCTCTCCGCTTGCAATTTGCCCTGGCGGCCGCATATCGACGAACGGTTGCGACGCCTGTACGTGCCGTGCGCAAAGGCCAACGCCGTCGCCGTCTTCAACCTCGACACGTTGCGCGAACTGCCCGGCTCGCCGTTCGCAACCGGCACCTATCCCCTGGGCGTCGCGACGTCGAACTAACGCGTCAACCATTACGTTGGAAAAAGCGATGCGCACGATACTGCTTCTGATTCTTTGCACGGTTGCACTGCAACGTGCAGCGCTTGCCGCACTGCCCCCGGCACCCTCACCGGGAGCGCCGTTTCCGCAGATCGTCAGCGATGCGTTCACGAGCGAATTTGTGGCGCCTGGAATAAGCTACGCGCAATATGCGATGGAAACCAAGAGCGGTCCCGTGGTTATTCACATCGTAAACGCCGATCTGGCCGATCCGACGGTCCGGGTCGACACCGTTCTAGCCGGAGATTCGCTCGTTTCGGCCGGTGAGACGCCGAGCGCAATGGCGGCGCGCACGGGCGCGGTCGCCGGCGTCAACGCGGATTATTTCGATATCGGGAATACGAATGCGCCACTCGGCGTCGTCGTGCGAGGCGGCCACTTGGTGCAATCGCCCAACGCACATTCGGCGCTCGCCCTCACGCGCGACCGGCATCTCATCTTCTCGCCGCTCACGTTTACGGCGACGGCGGAAATCGGCACGATTCCCCTCGTGCTCAGCGGAATCAACGAGTGGCCCGTTCATACGGGCGTTTCGCTCATCACGCCGGCGCATGGACCGCTCGGCGCCGTCCCCGGATTGACCGTCGCCCGCGTGACGCCGCTCGATGTTGACGGTGCGGCGGTTGCGCGTTACCGCATCGAAGAGGTACGTACGGCGGATTCGACATTGCCGCGCGGCTATTGGCTCGCCATCTCGCCGCCGGCGACGGAGACGCTGGGAGCGCCCGTGCCCGGCGACGTCGTGACGGTTTCCGAAACGTCGGCCTCGGGTTTTACAAACTTCGTTGCCGCCGTCGGCGGTGGACCGCTGCTCATTCATGAAAAGCGGCGCTACTTCGAACCCGATGCGCCCGCCGCAAACGAAGGACGGACGCGCATCCCGATTTCCGCCGCGGCGCTAGGCGCCGACGGAAAGCTCATGCTGCTCGAAGTTGACGGGCGGCAGCCGTTTCATTCGATCGGTCTTACGCGCGACGAATTCGTTTCTTTCCTCTTTGCGATCGGTGCGGTGGAAGCAATCTCATTCGACGGCGGCGGCTCGTCCGCAATTGTTGCGCGCAAGTTGGGCGAGCGCAATGCAAGTTTGCGCAGCAGTCCCTCGGATGGGGCCGAACGGGTCGTCGGCGACGGCCTCTTCGTTTATAGCGATGCGGCGTACGGCCCACCCGCACGCCTTGCGGTCTATCCTGAGGTTATCCGCGCGTTTCCCGGCGCGAGCGTGCCGTTAACGTTCGCAACGACCGATGCGGCCGGACATCCCGTTGCGCAGACCGGTGCCCTGCGCGCACACGTTTCCCCCGGCGCTCTGGGTGCGGTCGCCGATCAGAACCGCTTCACTGCCGGCAAAACGGCCGCAAAGGGCATACTTCATGTGGTGCGCGGCTCGCTGTCTACCGATATCCCGGTTGAAATCGCGCAGAGCGCCGCACGCATCGAAATTACACCGCGTCATGCCAATATGAAAGCGGGAGCCACCGAGCGTTTCGAGGCGCAGGCCTTCGATCGCGGTGGTTTTCGTATCGCGCTGCCCGAGCATCTGCATTGGAGTACGACGAGCGGACGCGTAACGGATAGCGGCGTCTTCACCGCCGCTAACGACAACGCAACGTTAAAAGTGAGCGTTGCAAACTCGGCCGGCCGAGAAGACGTCACGATCGGCGAACACGAAGAAGCCCTGCAACTCGGCACGCAGTGGCATCTCGTCACCGTTCCAGCCGGTGGCCCCGGCGAAGTAACCTTCGGCGTTCCGTGTCCGGTTTGCATCACGCTCGCATACGACTTCACGGACACCGAGCGCGACGCAACCATGGCCGGCAATCGTCCTATGGCGTCCCGAGCGATCGGCTTGCGCATGGACGTAAACGGGGACGGCAACAACGAGTTGCTGCGCATTTCACTGCTCAATGCGATTAACGAACGCGTCTATCTCACCGTCGGACGCGTCAATTGGCGCAATTGGCAAACCAAAGAGGTTCGTTTTCCGGCATCGCTTGCCGGGCCGGCGCAATTGCATAGCATTTACGTTCTCAACGGCATGGGCAGCGAGCGGGTCCACGTTTCGGGCGCCGTTGCCGTTCGCAACGTCCGGATGATCCTCGCGGGAAAATAGCGGACGCTGTCGCAAATGGGCCTCTATGGCCTTTGATTTGCTAGCTAGCCGGGCGCTAGACACGGCTTGCGCACGCGGCGCAGAGTATGCGGACATTCGATTCGAAGTCGCGAGAGCCGAACGCATCGAAGTGCGCAACGGCATCGTCGCGACCCTCTCGGATGCAACGAGCCGCGGATACGGCATTCGCGCGCTCTACGCAGGCGCGTGGGGTTTTGCCGCCGGATCGGACGTAAGCGATGCCGGGATCGATTGCACCGCGGCGCGCGCCGTCGAAATCGCGCGCGCCGGCGCGGCAATCGCGCGCCAACGCTTCGGCGAAGCGCCGAAAGAAGCGTACCGGGATTCCTTCGCAACGCGCGTCGTTCGAGATCCCGGCGGCATCCCGCTGGGCGAACGCGTGGCGTTATTGTTGGAAGCGGAACGGATGCTGCATGTCGACCCGCAAATCAGCGTCGGGCGCAGCTGGCTGGATATTTGGCGAACCGATAAAATCTTCTATAGCACGATCGGCTCGCGCATCGAACAATCCATCCTGCAGTCCGGCACGGGATTGCAGGCGATGGCCGTCGGTAACGGCGACATGCAAACGCGCACGTTCCCCGGCGACATCGGTTTTTATCAAGCCGGCGGTTGGGAAGTGATCGAAAAAGCCGAACTGCGCGAGAACGCGCAGCGCATAGGCGAAGAAACCGTGCAACTTTTACGAGCGCCGCAGTGCCCCTCGGGCGAGTTCGACCTGATCCTGGGAGGTTCGCAGATGTCGTTGCAAATTCACGAATCGTGCGGGCATCCCGCCGAACTCGACCGCGTGATGGGCTGGGAAGCAAATTTCTCCGGCGTGAGCTTCTTGAACGCAAATCAACTCGGAACATTGAAATACGGTTCTGACCACGTGACGATCATCGTCGATAACACCATACCCGAAGGACTCGCTACCACCGGGTATGACGACGAAGGAACCAAGAGCACCGTGTCGGACATCATCCGCGACGGCGTTCTCGTCGGTTACGAAATGTCGAACGACACCGCGCGCACGATAGGACGCGCGAGCAACGCATGCGTGCGGGCCCAAAGTTGGGAATTCGTACCGATGATCCGCATGTGCAACCTCAATTTGCTGCCCGGGCAAACGCCGCTCGAAAACCTTTTCGACGACGTGCGGGACGGCATCCACATGGAATCCAACCGCTCGTGGTCGATCGACGATCACCGCCTCAACTTCCAATTCGGTTGTGAGATTGCGTGGGAGATCAAGAACGGAAAGCGCGGCCGCATGCTCAAGAACCCGACCTACGCCGGGGTTACGCCGCAGTTTTGGAATTCGTGTGACGGCGTTGCGGACAAAAATTCGTGGGTCGCGTGGGGGACGCCCAATTGCGGCAAGGGCGAACCGATGCAGACGGGCCGCACCGCCCAATGCGCCGCACCCGCCCGCTTTCGCAAAGTTCGCGTCGGAGTCGGTTACGATGGATAAGGCCTCACGCGAAGCGCTGGCTCACCGCATCGTCGGTCTGTCGTCGGCCGACGAAACCGAAGTGCTCGTGGGTTACGAAAACGCTGCGCTAACGCGCTTTACGCACAACGCCATCCATCAAAACGTCGCGCACCAAGACACCCTGGTTTCGGTTCGAGCGGTTATCGGCGGGCGCACGGGCGTTGCCCGTACGAACGTGCTGGACGACGTGTCTTTGCGCAACGTCGTTGCGCGCGCAACCGAGATGGCGACCCTCGCGCCCAGCGATCCGCTACACGCGGCTTTGCCGAAAGCTACGGGCGCGCGCACGCCCGATGGAGCATACGTTCCGCAAACGGCCGCCGCGACGGCGCACCGGCGAGCGGAACTCGCCAACGACATTTTTAAAATTGCCGAAGCGAACTCGCTCTGGTCGGCGGGATTTGTAACCACCTCGCAAAGCGGCGCCACCATCGCGAATTCAAACGGGACGGCTCAATCGTTTGACGGCACGGAAGCCGGCGCGAACGTAAAAATGAACGGGAGCGACTCGACGGGCTACGCGGAATTTTTTCATGCAGACATCGCGGCACTCGATGCATCGGTAACGGGCAACGTTGCCGCAGGCAAAGCGCTCGGGTCAACCAAGCCGCGCGCGGTCGACCCCGGCGACTGGACCGTCATTCTCGAAGCGCCCGCCTTCGGCGAACTCCTCGGCTATCTCGTGGGTCACTTTTCGGCGCAAGCGTTTGACGAAGGGTCTTCGTTCTTAAGCGAAGGCCTGGACCGCGAGTATCTCGGCAAAAACGTCACCATCCGGGACGATTACGCCAATCCGCTTTCGCCCGGTATGCCGTTCGATTTCGAGGGCGCGCCCACAAAACGCCTCGCCCTCATTGAAAACGGTGTTGCAAAAGCCTACGTAACGGACAGTTATTGGGCTGCGAAACTCAAAACGGAAAATACCGGCCACGCTCTACCCGCACCCAACGCTTACGGGCCCATGCCGCGCAACATCGTGCTCGGGGGCGGGACTCAATCCACGGCCGAGCTCATCGCTTCGACCGAACGAGGGCTGCTCGTCAGCCGTTTTTGGTACATCCGTCCCGTCGATCAACGGCGCACGATCGTAACGGGCATGACACGCGATGGAACGTTTCTCATCGAGAACGGCCGGATCACCGGCGGAGTTCGCAACATGCGCTTCAATCAAAGCATCATCGAGGCGCTGCGCCGCGCGGAATTCTCAAACGAGCAGCGGCGCAGCGGTGGATATGCGTACGCTAACGTGGTTCCGGCAGTGCGGATCGAAGGGTTTCATTTCTCGAGCGGAACCGATTTCTAAATAAGCCGAACGCAGCCAGCAGTA